>JAOZKP010000067.1:5231-8044 GCA_029935295.1 bacterium
TGTTAAATAAGATGAAAAAGATGCAGTTAGTTTGTTTAACTTTTATTTTGCAAGGAGAATTACTATGTGTGTAGAAATTAAATATCAGTGTCAAGGTGGTCATGAGAGTGCTCAGTTCAGTAATCTGGATAACGTTTTGCCGGCATCAGTTGTTAATAGGGTGTATTGTCCTGAGTGTCAGGGTAAGCCTGAGTTCGATGCATCAACAATGCTGTCTGATAATGGTTGGTTAATTGAGTATGATATGGAGTTGGCAACCTATCTTTTGGATAAGCACGGGATTGATAAAGAGCTGATTACCCCGGAATTTCTCTTTGACAGCCGTTATTCGACCTGGCAGGGAATGTCGCCGACCGATATGGTTGATAGTATTCGCGAACGTCAGGACATTGTGGCTCTAGCCAAGGTTGATAAGATGAAATATATTGAGACGTTGAAAAGTTGGAGTATTGATCGTATGAAGGCTTTTACCGAAGCCGGCTGGCGTAAAGCCCAAGCTTCGGCTTAGCAGAGAGCAGTTCACAAAGCTGTCTCTCTTTTCTCCTCCCCTTTAGTAGTGGCGGGTTCGGTGTTGCCGGATTCGCCACTGCTGCTTTCAGGCCGCTGGTAACTTTCTTGAACAGGTTGATTTATCCGGTATTAGCTTCTTCCGTTATCCACTTTCTCTTTTCATTCGTTATTTTCAAGTTTTCTGACCACTTCATCAATCAGCCATTGTGGGGTTGAGGCTCCGGCACTGATACCGACGGTCTCTTTTCCGGCAAACCAGTCTGGATTCAGCTCTTCTACAGTTTCTATATGATATGAATTAGTTAGAACTTCCCGGCTGAGTTCGTAGAGGCGGTTGGTATTAGCACTGTTGCGGCCGCCGATGATAATCATACAGTCACACTCTTTTGCCAGCTGCAGAGCTTCACTCTGGCGATTGCTGGTGGCGGTGCAGATTGTGTTAAAACAGCGAAGTTCGCCTTTAATGGTTAACAGGGCAGCGGCAATTTCGTTATAAATCTGCTGTGATTGTGTGGTCTGGGCGAGCAGGGCGATGCGTGAGGGTTTGCGGCTCGTAAAAAAATCGGCCGGAATCTCTTTGACTGAAGATACCACCCGGGTATTCTGTGGTTCGCCATAACTGATCAGGCCGGTAACTTCGGGGTGTTCCGGTTCGCCGATAATGATTACCTGGTAGCCGGCACTGCTCATCTCAGCGACAATCTTCTGCGCCCGGCGGACAAACGGACAGGTCGCATCGACCAAAGTAAGAGTGGGTTTTTCTTCAAGCTCCAGAGCAAGTTTACGGGTTATGCCATGCGATCTGACAATCGCAACTCCGGATTCGGGGGCAGAGTCAAGCTCGACTGGTTTGACCCCCTTTTCAGCCAGCTGATTTACGACCTGAGGGTTGTGAATGATCGGGCCCAGGGTTGAAATTTTGCTCCCGGGATATTTTGCCGGAGCTTCATTCGCCAGTTTTACTGCCCGTTTGACGCCGAAGCAGAAACCGGCAGTATCAGCAATTTTTATCTGTAGTTGTTTGCTCATGAGAAATGTCTTGAAAGTGTTCAAAGAAGAGGGCCAGAATTTTTTCACAGACTTCGTCGATATTAAGCTTGGTAGAGTCAATCAGGATGGCATCATCTGCCATCCGTAGTGGCGCTTGGGCGCGGGAGCTATCAGCCGCATCACGTTCAGCTAAAGCTTTGGTAACGCTTTGCAGGTTAATGGATGCGGTGTCGGCCTGATCCTTTAGGCGCCGCCGGGCCCGGGCCGAAATGTCAGCATCTAGGTATATTTTAAGCCCAGCTTCAGGGAAGATTACCGTGCCGGCATCACGCCCGTCGATAATTGCGGAGCAATCTTTTGCGGCGTCTCGTTGAAGCGGCAACAGGGCATCCCTGACTAAAGGGATGCCGGAAACAGCCGATGCGAGTTGGTCCATCTGTGGGGTTCTGATGGCATCGGTTACTTCGTGCTCATTGCAGAAAACCAGATTTTTTTCACCGGCGGCCTGAAATCTGATTTTGATATTTTTCAGAAGCTGTTCAAGTTCGGCGGTTGCGCTTAAATCGATACCCTGTTTAAGTGTCGCCCAGGCTACAGACCGGTACATGGCGCCGGTATCGATATAGCTGATATTGAGCCGGGAGGCAATTTTTTTGCTGATTGTACTTTTGCCCGCACCTGAAGGGCCGTCAATTGTTATGATGAAATTTCTGTTCCGGTTTGCCATGTTATGATTTGACCCGCTCCATGTATTCACCGGTTCGGGTGTCGATTTTCAAATGATTGCCGGGGTTGATGAAGAGCGGAACATTGATCCGGGCGCCGGTTTCAACCGTAACCGGTTTGGTAACGCTGCTGGCGGTATCACCTTTAAGGCCGGGTTCGGCTTCGGTGACTTCAAGGATGACAAAAGTCGGGAGTTCCAGGTTGACGACTCGCCCTTTATAGAAAAGTACCGTGACAACACTGTTCTCCTGAAGAAAGTCTTTATCTTTGCCGACGAGATCGGCCGCCAGTGCCGTCTGTTCATAGGTGTCGTTGTCCATGAAATGAAAATCACCATCAGTGTAAAGATACTGCATTTCCTTCTCTTCAATATCCGGTTTGCCGACTTTTTCACCTGAACGAAAAGTGCGGTCAACAACGTTGCCATTTAAAAGATTTTTCAGCTTGGTGCGGACAAAGGCGCCGCCTTTACCGGGTTTTACATGCTGAAAACTGACAATGGCAAAAGGTTCATTGTTAATTTCAATCTTGAGGCCGCGGCGAAAATCCGGGGTTGAGTACATTGTTTAATTCCTTTCGTTAAGAGG
>JAOZKP010000067.1:8144-11831 GCA_029935295.1 bacterium
AATCATATTTTCAAGGTTTTTGTCTATGGTGGTCAGTTTTTCTGGACCGTTAGCTGTTAAATGATAAGTATCCTCAATCCGTATGCCCCAGCGATTGGGGAAGTAGCAGCCGGGTTCGATTGTGAAAACCATGCCCGGTTCAAGTTTTCCATCTTTGGATTTTGGTGAGATAGATGGAGCTTCGTGGATTTCCAGGCCGACGCCGTGGCCGGTGCCGTGACTGAACTCTTTGCCGAAGCCGCCGGCAGTTACAACTTCCCTGACGATACTGTCGAGTTCCTGACCGTTGATACCTGGGTTGATGGCGGCAAAGCCGGTCTTCTGTGCCTGGTAAAGGATGTTGTAAGCCTTCTGTATTTCAGGTTCCGGCTCTTTCAGGAAAAAAGTGCAGGTTTGGTCACTGTGATAGCCTTTGTAACAGGCCCCGAAATCAATGGTTACAATGTCGCCGGGACTGATCCTGCGGTCGGATGCCACTCCGTGCGGCAGGGCTGAGCGCGGGCCGCTGGCAACTATAAGGGGGAAGGCGGCGCGCTCCCCGCCGCTCAGTCGAATCTGATATTCAATCTCTGCCGCCAGATCGCTTTCGCGCATGCCGGACTGCAGGCGGAAGAGGCTGTTGTTTAAGGCCTCCTCGGCAATTGTCACCGCCCGGCGCAGAAGTTTTATCTCGTCGGCATCTTTATGCAGGCGCGGTCGGCAAAGGCTTGCGGAAACGGCTTTAAGCTCACAGGGATTAATCTCTCGTTCAAGTTTTAGCCAGTTACCGGCAAAAAGCTGATTTTCGTCCACTCCCAGATGTTTTATTCTGGAATTTTGCTTGATATTGTGGCAGAGATCCTGAAAATTGATAATCCTGATCAGATCAATGTTGTTTGGGATTTCAGATGCCGCCTGGGTGGTGTAGCGTCCGTCAGTAAAAAAACTGCTTTTTTCAAGGGTGACCAATAAGTAGGCACTGTCGCCACTGTAACCGGTGAAGTAGTTAAGGTTGGCCGGATGGTTGATAAGAAAGGCATCACACTTAGTTTCCGGCAGTAGTTGGCGCAGTTTATTGAGTCGGTTTGAATAGTTCATGCTGGTTTTCATTGAGTAAATTTATGTTTAGTGTACGAGCAGATGTTTAAATGCTGTCAAGGCAATCAGGTATGATGTCGCCCCGAAACCGCTGATCGTTCCCCGGCAGACCGCTGCAGTCAGAGATTTCTGCCGGAATTCTTCCCGGTCACTGATGTTGCTTAAGTGAACCTCAATCACCGGCAGTTTGATGGCGGCAATTGCGTCTCTTATGGCGATACTGGTATGGGTGAAGGCGGCCGGATTTATGATGACGCCGGAGAAATTTTCGTTGGCGGCATTTTGCAGCCAGTCAATGATTTCTCCCTCATGGTTGCTTTGGCGGGATTCCGGTTTGAAGTCGAATTGTCTGGCCTCTCTGCTGATTTCAGCGTTTATGTCATTAAGACTCAGCGATCCGTAGATTTCCGGTTCCCGTTGGCCGAGAAGATTAAGATTGGGGCCGTGAATTATAAGTATTTTCATGGTATGCTGTTCCTGAAACCTATTGTGTCTTGACCGTTTTTAAGAGTTTTTTGAGGTGGTCGAGTTTTTGCCGGGTATGCCGGGTTTTCCGAGCGGTTTCCGGGCTTATTTGGGGTTTGAAATATTCTCTTATCTCAATGATCTTTTCCTGGTATTCTACCTTTTTCTCCGGATTCTGCCGGCCAAGTTGCTGGTATATCTCTATGGCTTCCCGCCAGTGTCTCTGGTTGAGAAGCAGTTGTGCCATGGTTTCAGTCTGGATCGGTGGGGATGAATTTTCGGGCTCAGGTTTGTGCATCTGAAATCATATTCCTTCGAAAGACTTGGCCGTGAAATCTCTGATTAATAGAAAAAGTGTTTCAAGTCAAGGATGATGGCGTCTTGAAAATATGGGACTTCCGGTGGCCGGTGGCCGTTTTCGTGAATCGATGGAAGTTGTGTTGGTGAATGACGGGCCGGTGACTATCCTGCTGGGATAGTAAGAAAGAATTTTAATGGGTTTGCGGGTTGCTCAATTGGTGCCGAACAGCATTATGAAAGGGTTGAGCAATTCCGGGTCAAAA
Organism: bacterium; assembly: GCA_029935295.1. GTDB lineage: Bacteria > Desulfobacterota > Anaeroferrophillalia > Anaeroferrophillales > Tharpellaceae > Tharpella. The sequence goes on from JAOZKP010000067.1 coordinate 10,250, forward strand.
TGGCTTGGGGTTTCATCTTTTATGATTTTCAATGCCGCGAATGTTGACAACGATTTTTTGTAGGAGCGTTTGGTTGTTAACGCGTCAAAAACATCACAGAAGGCACATATTTTACCGGGGAGAGAGATTTTTTCTTTTTCGAGTTTATGGGGGTAGCCGGAACCATCATGACGTTCGTGGTGGGTTGAAATAATATCAATTATTTCCGGGGTGCTGGTGCCGAGTTCGCAGGCAAGATCTGCGCCAATCGCCGGATGCTCTTGCATGATCTGCCACTCGTTTTGATCAAGGGGGCCTTTTTTATTGATTATCGAATTTGAGATTTTGGCTTTGCCGAGGTCGTGCAGGAAAAAACCCAGCCCTAAAGTTTTCAGGTCGGTTTCGCTTATGTTGGGCAGGATTTTTTTAGTCATCGAAACGGCATAGATGCCGACATTAATCGAGTGGGTATATGTGTAGTAATCCTGATTAGTGATCATCATCATCAGGTTGCTGGTTTCGGGAGACTGACTGATTGAGTCGATCATGCAGTCTACCAGGTTGCGGGTCTGGTCAATACTTTCCGTACTTGGTTGGGCAAAAAGGTTTTCGGTGATATCGCTGGCGGTGTCGTAGATTATTGCTGCCCTGTCGTTGGCGGTGAGGTCGGAGTTGTTCAAGATTGCGGAGAGATTTTCTTTGATGTAGGCAAGGTAGCCCTGGCGATCGCTAGCGTCAAGATAGAGTTGGCCGACATTGTTTTGATGGAGCTGGTCAATCTTTGCGTTAGTGAGGACACTGCTTTCGTTAATGAAGAGAACGAAGCGTTCAGGGCCGGTGCGCAGGTAGAGTTTGACTCCGACTTTGCGTTCGGGAACCAGTGTGGATGTGGCAATTTGTTGGAACTTTGTATTATTTTCAGTCATCGGTGCTATTCTTTAGTCTAATATAAATGATATAATTAAAGTTCAATGTAATACAGCCTATAGCTTGTTGTCAAATATTTATGTTGTGACCGGTTTGCAGTGCTAATGTTAGTTGGTTGTAAAAAATGCGCGAAAAAAATGCGCGATTGCGAAAAAAATGCGCAATCGTGTAAAGGCTAAAGATGCAAGAGTGGTGGATAATGGTTTTCTTGGGTAATGGTATACTAATTGCTAATACTTTCGGGATTATTTTCGATCGTAGCTTGATTCGTTACCTAAATATTCAGAGTAAGGCAAGCTAACTTAATTTTAGTTTTAGTTAAAATTTAGTTCTTAAACATGCCACATAAAACACTATCATAGGAGGTAGTAAACCATGGCTAAGGAAAAAGTGTTAGATATTCAGGAAGCAACCATCTGTGCCAGCACTATTCAGATGCTGGAAAAAGCTAAGAGAGACGGAGTTAAGATTTCATTTGATCGTGCGAATGATATGTCCGTATGTCCGATCGGTGCGGTTTCCGCATGTTGTAAAAACTGTTCAATGGGCCCTTGTCGTCTGAGCCCGAAAGATCCGTATGCCAAGGTTGGCGTTTGTGGTGCGACTATTGATACTATCTCAGCTCGTAACTTCGCCCGCATGGTTGTTGCCGGGGCCGCCGCTCATACCGATCATG
>JAOZKP010000294.1 GCA_029935295.1 bacterium
AAACACCGGCTTAAACTGGAGAGTTCGACCTTGGCCAACCTGCTTATTGGAGACGATGACTGGCCGTGCCCAATTCCGCTGGTCAAAAGTGGCGATAGCTGGTTTTTTGATGTTGCCGCCGGTAAAGAAGAGATTTTGAACCGTAGAATCGGCGAACACGAGCTTGAGGTGATTCAGGTGATGCAGGAGTATGTCGAGGCCCAGCTTGAGTATGCGAGTAAAGACCGTGATGGCGATGGTGTGCGTGAGTTTGCCCAGCAAATTAAGAGCGACGAAGGTCAGAAAAACGGTTTGTACTGGTCGGCCGCAGAGGGTGAGGAGCTCAGCCCCTTTGGACCTTTGATTATTGAAGTTAAAAGTGAAGGCTATGATGTGGACTCCAACAAGCCCCACCCTTACCATGGTTACTACTATAAAATCGTTACCAGACAGGGTGAAAAGGCTCCCGGCGGGGCTTATAACTACGTTGTTAACGGTAATATGATTTTAGGCTTCGGACTGATTGCTTATCCCGCAAAATACGGGGCTTCAGGAATCATGACTTTTGCCGTTAATCAGGAAGGTATCGTCTATGAGGTTGATCTAGGTGAGAAAACCACCGAAATTATAACTAAAAAAGCGAAATTTAACCTTGATCAGACCTGGGAAAAGGTAAGTGAACTAGACTTGGATAATAACTAATATTATCGCTAACTGTTCAGCGTATTTTTACAAATAAAAAGGGTGTATTGAAAAAATCTAATTTTTCAATACACCCTTTTTATTGAAGAGGGGAATAAGGTGATCATATGGAGTTAATTGTCAAGGTCCATTGAGCTTATTTCTGGAAGCCGTTAGATTCTCTACCAGTATCCGCCGCATCTCATCAATTGCCAGCGGGTTTAGCTGGCTGGAGTGGCCGCTTTTGACAATGAATTCCGATGCCATGCCGTCTAAGTGAGCACTGCTGTATTTGACAACGCCGTCATCACCGAGTTTTGGATCGCCATCACCATCAACCGCTATGATCGAGTGGCCCCTAATCCCCGGTGCCAGTGGTATTTCAGCCAGAGCCTTGAGCACCGGATTGTCCGGCGACATACTGTCTGCGCTGGTCAAGATATTTTTCTTGCCGCCCAGTAATTTCTTGACGTCATCGGTCATGTAGTCAAACATGCCTATGGAGGTCTCAACCAGGTTTGCCGGGAGCGTGATTAACCATCTGACGAGATTCCGGTTCCAGGTTTTGCTTTGAAAGCTCCCCCGGTGGGGGGTGCTGAAAAAGATAACTGTTTTTACAAAAGGTAGCGCTTTGACTACGAGGAGTTTGTCTAGCTTGGCCTTCTTTTTTTCAGGCATGTCGAGTGAGGCAAGATCCTTTCCGGTTAACGCCCGGACCAGATTGTCACCGCTGTCGACAGCAATAAGTTTGGTCAGCAGACCTCCTTGGCTGTGGCCAGCTACCACCATCTGTTGCAGGGCCAAGTCTTTTTCTAGCGGATCAAGATCTGCGACTTTTTCGTTCAGAGCGTCCCGAAGTTCAGCCGCCGAGATGACAATCGGTTTGTTGCTGGTGTAGACGAAGTACCAGAATTGATATTTCTCCCGAATCTTACGATCAGCAGTGAGAGTGTTTAAGAGTTCCACCCACCAAGCCGGACTGCTGGCCGTGCCATGCACCAGGACGATCGGAATTTTACCCGGGCTATATGATTCTGCCATGTAGAGGCCATCAGGAATTTTATTCAATTCTTTTCCTAAAAAAGCTCCGAGGCTCAGGTCAAAAAAACTGGAACCTTCCATCTTGTAGGCCAATGGTGTGGTAAAGTCGCTTTCAAGTGGTATCGCAATGCCTTCTTTCGTGTTGATGAAACTGCTATCCCGAGCTGAGTAAAGCTCTAGAGAAGCGCAGGCCGTACCCGCGTTCAGGGATGCGAGATCACCCTCGACTCTGAGAATGGCGGTTACCGGCACTGGCAGGTCACTCTTTTTCATGATGGCAATTAGCGGCAGGCCGATACCTGCAGTACGGTTACATACGGATACGCCGCGAACCGCGAACTTGTTTGCTGGTAGGACTTTTTTGAACTCTTCCATTTTCCAGGGAAACTGTTTCGTGTCAAGAGTGATGGAAATTTTCCCAAGTGGAAGTTGATGCTCAGCTGCTTCCAGAACAAGCTCTTCAGTAGTGCTGTTTTCGAAAGCTTGCCAGAGGCCGAAATTATAGATATCGATAGCTGCGCGGACGCGGTGGTCAAAGATATTAAGTCTTTCTTGAGAGCGCTCACCGCGGATAAAATAGTAAGCATAGAGCACCGAAAGCAGGAAGTAGTCGGGTGCCAGTTTTTGTTCTTCCGCTTGGAGACTGTCACGCAGCTGGCTGCCGTAAAGATAAGAGCACTCAGCCAAGGCGTAGAGGATATCGCATCGATCGTCGTGAAGTGCCTTTTCATGCAGAGCAACAATGGTCAGGGCCGGTTCTTTGTGATTTTTTTTCAACATATCATAGCGGTTAAGTACGTACTTGGATTGATCACTGAGTACCCCCGAATTTAGCGGGTTGGCATAGGCATCCTGATAGGCTTCTCGCGGGGAAAGCTGGTTGACTCCAATGGGAGTGGCACAGCCGGAAAGGAAGGCCAGGCAAAGCAACAGCATAGCAGCTGCGCTAAAACGGGTCAATATTGGGGTCACTATTTTGGCTCCTTTTTGGGCATTCTTTCACGAATCAACTGCGAGAATGCCAGATCCTTGTCAGCCGCCTGGGCCTTGGGGTTGATGTAACTCAGCTTTTTTAGTTCTGCAAACGGCAAACTTGTATCAATCGTCTTCCTTTCGTAGAGCATCTCATCAATATAGCCATTGACTATCAAGCGCCAGTCCGGCCGCGCATTCGGGTTATAGGGCAGGGTATGTTTTCGGATACTGGTGGTGCAGTTATCGGTCAGGGCGTTGTACCATTGGGGTCTCTCTTTGAGTTGGTTGATCTCTTTAAGGTAACTGAGAAACACCTTGCGAACAATCTCTGGGCTGGTATTCAGGCGGTAGAGGTAGGTATCCTCCCCCTTGCCCTTTTCTCGGTAGTTTGTCCGCAAACGGACCAGATCACGTTCGTCTGCCACGACATAGATAATTTCATACTGACGAAAAAAACCTTTGATAGTGGAATAGTTTTCCCCCATTTCTTTGCGGGTCTCAATCGAGAAACAGATGTTTCCTTGTTCCTTGAAGTCAAAACTCATCATGGTATGGGCTATTTTCGGCGATCCCCAATAGACCAGGAAGAGGTCGGCACCGTTCAATTTAGAGAGTGCAAAGGTTTTGTCGTAGTGTTGGACGCTAAAGTCAGTCTCAGTCCGGTAATTGCAATTGCGGATGTTGTGGACTGTGACGTTGTCTTCTGCAATGTCGGCCCAGGAAAGCGTTGCGAGATCTGGTTGCCAGTCCCGGTTATTGCTTGGCGGTATGAATAGCCACCAGGTGAGGACCAGGGTGAAAGCTACCAAAAAGCCCAGTCGTCTCGGTTTGGTGCTGTACCTACCGACCAAAGCCAGAAGACTGCCAATTGCAAATAAACCAGCAACCCATGGCCGTATCGGCATGGGCAGGTTTGAATAAAAAATGGCAACCGTAGCCCATCCCGCCAGCGCCAGCAGGCAAAATCGAATAAAAGCTTTTCCTAAACCATTAAGCAATCGTTTCATGAACTTATTTGTAAAAAAGTTAAATATAATACAACTG
>JAOZKP010000295.1 GCA_029935295.1 bacterium
CTGTCATAATAGTTATGTTTCAGGCCGTCACTGGTAACAAAAAAAGCTTCGGGCAGAAACTGCATATAATTAAAAAGTCGTAAAAAACCATTCCAAACCGGCTGAAACTCACGTTTTTGGCAAATATCTTCATCGTCAGGCAAACTGCAGCCGACACAGACACCCTGAGGCGGTTTTTGGGATTCTTTACCGAAAATGACATACTGATGCAGCTCAACCGAGTCCTCGTCAGTCAGAGGTTCAAACAAACCATAGCGGCAAGTGCCCTCCATCTCATTTATTACCCCTGCCATTGACTCGGGCAAGTGGATAATGACTCCCTCTATCCACTTTTTAACTACCTCCGGATTTTCAAATCGTTTACCATCCATATGCAGTAACGCATGGACAAAGGCATACATCCGCCATTTATCGGCATCCGGGTTCTTAAGAAAATGGATCAGCAGAGCAAAACTTCTCTTTTTATGAAGATCTTTCCACCCCTCCAGGCCAAAATTCCCCAGTAATTTGTTAAAATGGACTCCTGCAGGCAACCCCGTCGGATCAAGGTAATCTCTATAAAAATTATCCAGGGTTTTAAATTGACATTCGACATCGGACCAGCTCAAAGACCAAACCAGAAATTTACCACTCTGGACAATAGCCATTCTCTGGGCCGTATCCCGGCCCACCCGATCCCGGTGATATGTATAGCCATCAAGAAAAACTACTACCGGCTTCATTTGGTCATGCATTCGGGCTGACCTGATGACAAAATCAGCCCGGGACGGAACTGAAACCCCGTCAAGCTCCCCAAGTTCAACCTGAGGTTCGATATAATAAGCTTTTTCCCCGACTTTCAGAAAATATCCGGGCTTGCCGTTAACCAGATCTTGTGTAAGCATAACCGGCAATTCTTCGGAGCGCAGGTTTTTGAGAGCCCCGATAAATCGCGCCTCCAGTTCACTCTCAATGAAGGTGTTATGCGAAATATTTTTCAGGCTGTCGGTTTTAACCAGGTTTTCTTTGAAACTCAAAATCTCGGCCAACAGATCAACTGCCGTATCCCGCGAGGTCTCCGGCATATTATAACTGGAGCGATAAGCAAACAGGCATCTGTAACAGCCGTCTTTCTCCTCATCTCGGTTGCAGCCGCATGATTTAAGCGAATCCAGAGCCAGTTCCAACACTTCCAGCAATTGCTCTTGCGAGCGCATCAATTGCTTCAGATAGCCGGTACCGCCGGGCACCGTGTCATAGAGCACCAGATATTTGCGTTTAAACGATGAATCCGGCAGCGGCTCTTCATGAACCGTGGTTTGCAGATGATCAATTTTACCTTTGAATTTGCGCTTCAAACCGAGTTGGATGGCGGCAATAAAAGATTGCAGTTTGCGGTCAGCTCCGGAGATAATTGATACCGGCAGCAGAATCCGGATGGCTTCCGAAGTAAATTGGCGGTAGAGATAGAGACAGTCGATAAAATTTTTGTCGCTATCTTTATTCCGGGCCGTGCAACTGAAATCGTGAACGGGCTCTTTTTCCCGTTCATCCTGCACCTTGCCGCAAAGCCGGCAAATGGCAAAGCCCTTACGCGGCGCATCGATTCCGGCGATCGTAACTTTTTCACCGATTTCGGTCTTTTCACCAAAATTAATTTCGCAGAAATCGACCTTCTCAAGAAAATCAAAGCCGAAGGGATAGTCGGCATCAACCTTGTAGGCATCAACTATATGCTGTTCATCAAATTCGACCAGCATCTGTTTATTAAAAAAGAGAGGATCACGATCATCACTGTCATCACTGATCCGACTTTTGCGATCCGGGGTGGAGGCAAATACCTGGCGCATTTTTAACATCAATCGTTTTTGCCCGGCATCAGCCCACATCGGGCTGCCGCACTTGCGACACAACTCTTTCTCACTCTCCGGCCCCAACAACTCCTTATGTGAACAGTTATCACAGAAACGCCAGGTCTCGACCTCAGAGACCGTCATATCAACTTTATCGACTTTAACCTTGCGGCCACCGGCATAAAACGTATTAGCCGGGGCCAGCTCGGCAATGGCACTGACCGCCGGGCGCTCATATTCATAAGTCCAGGTATCGTAACTCGATTCCCCGTCCTGCACGGTCTGTTTTTTCCGGTAAATGAGTGAATTCAACATCACTCCGACTTCGGGAAAAGCATAGTTGGGCAGCAACCCCTCATCGGTAAAGAAATTAAAAATATTTCGATCAGTGATATTTTTGACCAGGGTCTGCAGGGCCGATTTCTCAATCCCCAGATCCCGCAGATCGTCAGCAAAATTTTTATCTTTGGGGCCATTTTTCTTGATTTTAATTTTGCCGTTCAAGGTGCGTACTTTCTTGCGCAGCGACTCTCTCTCCAGGTTACGACTATGCAGGCCGTTCATAATCCGATAATGCAAACTCCCCTGCCAGTCCCGGTCACCTTCAACAAAAAGCTTGAGATTTTTCACCGAATCCGGACTTAGCTCCACCTGGCGGTCAAACAAGCCGATAAAGAGATCAAACAGATCCGTTTGATGGGTCTCAATGTAGCTAATAAAACTGTGGGGGAATTTTTCGGGCGCAACCGGTTCCAGATTATTTAACACCTGGCCCAAAGTTCTGGGTAGAGCGGCGCTCTCATCAAACGCAATCCAGCGATCGAAACAGAAGGCGGTAAATTGCCGTTCAAGCACGGCCGAGGCATCCAAAAAAATACCGGGGGTCTCAATTAAACCGGCCAGCATCGCTTTCGGTTCCGCGAAAAAGTAGAGATCGTGTGGCCGGGCATTGGCCACGGTCAGATTAAGAGCATTGCCGTCCCGGCGGCCGGAACGACCGATTCTTTGAAAATAGTTGGTCTGGGCCGGCGGCACCGAGCAGAGCACCAGAGATGAAAGATTGCCGATATCAATCCCCATTTCCAGCGTGGGCGTACAGGAGAGCAGATTCGGAAACCAGGGCTGCCGCTCTTTGAGGGGGGCTTTAAAATCGAGTTCCAGCTGTTCACGCTCATCTCTTTTGAGAAGGCCGGTATGCTCCTGGGCGAAAATGCGTTCAATATCTCCACCGGCATAAAGCTTCCCGTAATAATCATCCCCCGCTTCATAAAGCTGATACTTGCCGGAACAGTGAAAACGCTGGCAGCAGGAATCGGCAAAGAGATCACTCTCTTCAACGGCTGCCGAGAGATTATGGCCGCAGACCCGGCAGCGGAACTGGAACACCCGGGCGGAAATCTTTAACGCCTGCGGCCGGATACCCCATACTTCCTCACCTTTTACCGGCCAAACTTCAAGAATTCCAGCATCGACCAATACGGGCAAAACCAGATTGTAAAATTCCCGGGCTACAGCCGAGATCATGGGATAAGCGGCAAAACATTTTTCGAGCCAGCTTAAACACCAGGTCCGGCGACTGGTAGAGCTGCTGTGTAAAAGGTCAAAGCGGGTTCCTTTGCGGGTGGTCAAAAAAACCGGCGCCCGGGAAGCCGGGCCAAAATTGGGCATCCAGTTATTTTTATTAATCAGATAAGTGCCACCCAGATTGTCGATATATGGTTTCAGCACCGACTGAAAAATTCCCCCCTGATTCTTCAGATGGATAACCAGGCCGAGCAGAAACCGGTTTAACTCATTTTCGTCAAGATCCCGCAACATACCAAACTCATTGCGGATAGGTTCAAGCAGCCGCAAGTGAGTTTCCCGCAACAACTCCGGATCAAGATA
>JAOZKP010000068.1 GCA_029935295.1 bacterium
ATTAGTAGCGAATGAGCCGGGAAAATGCAATCTAAACTTTTCAAGACGCCCTTTAGATCTCCAGAACCACAAAAGCCAGGGCGAATTCCTGTTCGTGGGAGAGTGTCAGCCAGGCGGATGGATTGTTGAGTTTCAGGGATGCACTATGGGCGTGCTTATGGAGTTTGAATTGCGGCTTGCCGAGGTCATTGTTAATGATTTCGATATCCGACCAGTTAATACCCTGGCGCAAGCCGCTGCCTAAGGCTTTGACAAAAGCCTCTTTGGCAGCAAATCGGGCCGCGAAATGGAGTGCCGGCCGGGCCTTTGCAGAAGCATAGCCGATCTCATTTTCTGTAAATATCCGTTCTAGAAAACGGGTTCCATAGCGTTCTGCAAGTTTCTCAATCCGGCTGATTTTAACGATATCACTGCCGATGCCGATAATGCTCATGGCAGCAGGGCTTTCATCTCACGCACGGCCCGTTCGATGCCGACATAGATCGCGTGGCCGATGATAGAGTGGCCGATATTGAGCTCCACGATGTCAGGAAGGTTGGCAATCTCACTGACGTTGCGGTAATTAAGACCGTGTCCGGCATTGACTTTCAGGCCGAAATTGGTTGCCGTGATACAAGCTTGATCAATTAAAGCAAACTCTTTATTTACTTCGGTACTACTTTCGGCGTCACAGTAGCGGCCGGTATGAATCTCGATATATTCAGCGCCGATTTCGGCAGCCATTGCAATCTGATCGGGGTCGGGGTCGATAAAGAGGCTGACAACGATACCGTTATCCTGAAATTTTTTAATTACCGGTTCCAGCTTCTGCCGGTGTCCGATTACGTCGAGGCCGCCCTCTGTGGTCAGTTCTTCTCGTTTTTCGGGGACGAAAGTTGCCGCATGGGGTTTGACTTTGAGGGCAAAATCCAGGATTTCAGGGGCGAGTGCCAGTTCAAGGTTGAGCTGGGTTTTAATCGTCTCTTTTATAGCCCGAACATCGCGTTCCTGGATATGCCGCCGATCTTCACGCAGGTGCACGGTTATTCCATCCGCCCCGCCGAGTTCGGCCAGAATCGCCGCTGTTACCGGATCCGGTTCTTTGATTCCTCGAGCTTCCCGGACGGTTGCCACATGATCAACATTAACGCCTAACTTTACCATTTTTTTCCTCCTTGCAGAATTCTATTTCTTGGGAAATACGATTTTCTTAGTTATTCGGAAAAACATTTTAACCACAGAGTTCACAGAGTGCACAGAGGAGTTCGGTTTTTCTCTGTGCTCTCTGTGAACTCTGTGGTGAGTAATAGCTTTTAGTCGTTTCAATACATTATGAAGCTGAATTAAAACCCAATGTAGGGCAGGAATTTACTGATGGCAAATACCACCAGGGCAAGAAACGCCAGGCCGACAATTATTTTCAAAATAATTGCGCCGATGCGAAATGCGACATAAAGAACCAGCACCGCAACGATAATGGTTAGTATTGTCTGCCAGTCAAATTGCATATTAGCAAAATAGTCACCCAGATTATTCATGTTATTCATCAGAATCTCTCCTCTATTCGAAGCCTTTATCAGGTCTATTTCTGAGACCGTTTCTATCTTTTTTGTTGCTGCTGTCTGTCGGTGGGGCAGTCTCTTTTTTATCGGGTTGAATGTTGTCCTGCCCCTTTTTCAGCGGATTTTGTAAAACTTTGCCGATCTGTTCAACCAGCAGCGTGGCAATATCTGTAAGTTGCTGCGGTACCGGTTCCGGGCCGCTACTGGTTACTGTTTTAAGTTCAAATTTATATTGAGTTGCGTCCTTTAAGGTTGCCCGGCCGCTCATCGTGGCACTGATATTTACGTTTAAGGAGTTATTCTTATCACTCCAGCGTTCTTTAATCGATAATATTTTGATCTGGCCGTTAACTGATTGCAGGTTGCGGAAGCGTTTGCGGTCGGAGTCGAGAAATGCCCTTAATCGGGAATCTGTGCGCTGGGCCAGAATCTTTGTCAGGGTTGAATCGCCGGTTATGGTGATCTGCAAAGGTTGTAGAGGAGGAGTGGCGGCTGGTGCCGGCTTTACTGTTTTTGGTATTTCCGGAGTTGCCCGGGTTGCTGTTACTGGATTTTTTCTGGCCATATAAAGGCTGCCGACCAACGTCAATACGATCAGGCAGGTTGCTGCCAGCAGAAATTTTAGGTTGTGGCAGTTTTTGTTTATTGGCAATGCGGCCGTAGCGGCAAATTCTGTATGCGGTTTGTCTGTGTTCGGGGTTTCAGAAACCGGGCCAAATTTTTCAGGGAAAGCTATACTGAGAGCATCAATCACACAGTTAACCGGGCAGATTCTGATGCTGGAATCTTTAAGTTTATTTTTAAGTTCTGAACTAATTTCCGAGTCATTATCCGCCGGATAGAAAAAGCAGCCGCCGTTGTCGAGCAGATTAAGAGCAGCTCCGGCTTTAGCTTCAATTTGGGAAATTTTCTGGACCAGACCGCCGTCACCCGAACTTGATATTTCACCGGTTGCCGCAATCGGGCCGGGGTCATGTTGCGGCCAGAGTCTTTTGGCCAAGGCCAGAGCCAGGGCGAGACCGCTGCTGCGGCCTGCAATCTGACTGCCGCTGGTAAGACCCTGTAGATCGAAGCCGGCAACAGTCGGCGGCGGTGCCAGCTTGTGGGTGTGAGCAATTTTAAAAACTGTTTCTGCGGCCCGACTGGCCGAACTGGCAACATCACTGCCGACATCACTGACGATATAGGCCGTTATCGGCCGATTGCGATCGGCGGCGGGATCGTAGAGAGAGAGTTCTATTTTAACCGAGTTACCACTGGCAAAGAGAATCCAGGTGGGAGAAAATTCCGTTTTCACACTTTAACCTACCGTCCAGATACTTAAGTCAAGTTCATCAAGGTTTTTATGGATACGGGCCAGCCGGCCGTTTTCGAGTGGGCCGGAAATGATTATGCGGCCCGTTCGGTCACGCACACTAACTTCTACTGCCGAATTTTTCGTGAGTCTGCTTAGGATGATCATTCCTTCACTGTTTTCCTGCCGGTCGGGTAAGATTTCGAGCCGGTAGGTGCCGCAGCTGCTCTCTAAGACCAAAGCCTGCGATTTTGGCGTATCACTGGCCGCAGCCTCAAGGTAACCGAAAGCCTGTTGCGAAAAAAACTCATCATTCAGGTCTTTGCCAAAGTCACTTTCACCACAATCATCGGCAGCACTTAAGGCCCGCCGCCAGGCGGCCCATTCAGCCATGCATAGAGGGCAATTGTCCAGATGTTCAAGCTCAATGGTGGTTGCTTTCTCTAAACCGCCGCTGTCGGCCAGGCGCAGCAGCACTTTTTCGTCAAGATGATGATTCAGCGGACTGATTGAATTATCATCTTGAAAGTCTTCAAGTTTTGCCTCGCGCCAGCTATGAAAAGCTTGGTTCAGGTTATTGGAGTCTGTCATCATATTTAATCACCTGATATGTTTCAGTAAATTTCATCTATGTCGTTACGTTGCAAACACTCTTTGAGTTGAATAAGAGCACTTTTCTCCCGTTTGCGGATTGATTCAATCGAGCAGTTAAATGATTTTGCCAGCTCTTTTAATGTAATATCTTCAAGCTGTCGTGCTTTAACGATAATCCGGTCGCGAACTTCAGGCAGTTTCTTCAGGCAGTGTTCGAGAAGTTCCGAAACCTCTCGGCGCAGAAGGTTGGCCTGGGGGTCACATTCGGGGCTCTCTTCAACCAGAACTGTCTCTCTTTGCGAATTAGGTTCGTCTGTGGCTGAATCATCATCAACTGCAGTCAGCAGGGTTGGCTTTAGAGCCCGGGTTTTTTCAACTTGCTCTATCGACCAGCCCAGTTTTTTCGCTAAATCATCTATTGAAACGGAGTCGTGGTTGCGCTCAAGTTCAGTTGCTGCCAGATTAAGCTCACGCACTTTAGTTTGGGCTTCTTGCGGCAGCCGAATCAACGGAGCCTTGCGGAGGTTGTCGATTATTGCCCCCTCAATCCGATAGGCGGCAAAGGTTTCCCATTTGGCCCCGGCGTCAGGGTTGAAATTATTCCGAGCCTCTAAAAGGCCGATAATCCCGTAATGAAAAAGATCTTCCCGGGTTGGGGCCCGGCCGTCCCGTCCCGCCGGGGTGTGACTGTTATAGATCCGTTCTCCAATTCGTTGGACCAGTTTTTTGTCAGTTGCGGTCAGAAGAGGTAAAACCGATCTCGTCATTATCTGCAAAACTCGCTTGTCAGGGTTTATCGAAGAAAAATATTTTTTTTCAACAAAAAAATTTATAACTTCACAGCGTAAATATTGAAAAATTATTTACCACTCGTTCGCTTGCGCTCACTAGAGAATACAGAGAATAAAGAAATTTAATCAGTAAGAGCTCATTTCTCTTCTGTGAGCTCTATGTTCTCTTATACTAAATATCCTTAATTGTAAATTGTCGAAAAGTAAAAAAATAGCAGTTTTTTTTGAAAATCAAATTTTTCCTTCGATAACAATCTACAAGAGCGCAGCCGGAGAGAACCGGAAGAGCGGTTTTTTAAGAAAGTCAGCGGCTTTTTCAGCCATAAAACAATAGAATCAGGAGGTAGTAAAATGAAGCAGAAATTAAAAGAGATAGTCGGCAAAAGGGTGTTTTTAAGTCTAATCGGAATTATCGGACTAACTCTGTCAATGACCGCCTGTAGCAGCCAGCGGGCTGAAATAATTCCGCCAACCTGCCAGGAGGCAATCGGTGATCGTTACTATAATCTGACCGATTACGAAGTGGCGCAACTGCTGGATCAAAATCTGGTTCAAGATTGCGATGCATGTCTTGAAAGTTGCTGGATGCCGTTGATGAAGAGGGCTCTGGACGATAACCGCGCGATTCCTCATCGGCATATTCTTAAAGCCGTCAAGGTTTTCAATCAGAAACAGTACGACAAATATTTTCATGTCGCGCTCTATCGCTACTTTCGCGATCTAAGCCAGGGTCGAGGCCAATATCGTGCGGTCGATCGGGAACTTTTGCGCTCCTACTGCTCTAAACTGGTGCAGAACTCTTATACCCGGCAGGATGAAAAGTTATCTCAGACAATGGAGCTTTGCCGGCGGCTAGATCCTGGTCTATATGGGAAAATGTTCAGATAAAAAATAATAGGAAAATAACCTTTAAATAGTAACCAACAGGAGAAAAGTTATGAATATTCTCAGTAAAAATCGACGCGGTTATCTCCCACTCGGTCTGTTTGTCTGGGCTGTAATGGCAGTAATGAGTATCCCTTCAGCCGGCAACGCTTCAATTAAGAGCAGTTCGAGTCCGGATCGGGCCGTACAGATTGCCAAGAAATCACGTTCGCGGGTCGAGCGCAGCGGGAATGAGGTAAAAGTTTCATCCCAGGCGCTTTTTCAGGAATTCTCTGACCGGACCGTGGCTCTGCAGGAGCTTCTTGATACCCGGAAACAGCTTGAAAGTGCTGGCATGTTGGATAAAGATGATCCTGAAGGAAAAGCCCGCCGGGCCCATCTCAACGGTAAGATTCTGATGGAGGTCGGGCAGTTGAAAAATGCCTGCGATGCCAACCTGGAAACCCTGCTACGTTCACTTGACCGTTTCGATGCTTCAGTTGCGGCCTCCCTGGTCGACAGCCAGGCTACCCGTTCAATTAATACCAATTACGAACTTGCCCTGAGCCGTTATATGAATGATGAAAAATCACGCTTTACTGAGGCATCAAAAAATGCTCAGGTCGCCCTTGAAGCCTATCAGGATGCCGAAAGTCCGCGTGATAAGAAAAGGACTTTGCAAAGGTATAATCGTATTAAAAGACGGTTGATGCAGGTGGAACAGCGGCGCAAACTTTATGAAGCCCGCATCAAGGTTGCGGGTATGAACCAGCAGTTCGCCAACCTGGTGCGCGAGAAGATCAGAGCCGAGGGCAGCGATATCTCAACTCAGTTCCGTGATCTTTTGGCCAATCTTTATAATGTTTTTGCCAAGATTACCCCGGTTGCTGAGGTTGGCGGTACCGGCACCCCTGAATTGATGGCGAATATGGGTTTTCCGAATGTTGAAGAACTGCGGAATACGCTGGCGGTAGTTGGTGATGCAACCGACAAACTCGGCGGGGTTCTGGATGACATGGTTGACGATGTCCTCTCCGGCTTAGGTGAAATCCGGGTTGTCAATACCAACGGTATCAACAGTGAAGCCTTAAGTGTTGATGAAGAGATGAATTTTCTTCGGCAGGCCCGACTGAACTGGCAAGAGTGAAAAATCTGAATAAATTTAAACTTTTGATTTAACCAAAACAATGTAACTGTTCAGCTATTTCTCACAAATTGTCTGGATTGGGGTCATTGCTGGTGCAAGGTGCGTCAGCACCCCAGCTTTGACCCCGTTAATGAGGGCGAAGCGACATTCGATAACATTTGTTATAGATTTAAATAATAAAAGGAGCGGAAAATGAAAAAATTATTTTTACTGGTTATGGCCCTGATTATGGTTGCGGGCGTTAGCTCTCTGCGGCCGGATCACTGCTTGGCGCAATCTCTGTATGAATATTATGCCGATGCTTCTGCCGGCAGTCTCGACAAAGAGACTCAAGCGATGGGACGTGAACTCAGAAAAACCTTCAGTCAGAAGAACATCCACATCAATCAACAGAAAATAGATTTTGCCACCTATTTTACCAATCTCAAAAAAGCGGTTCTTTACGGCAATAAACTGTCGACATACAGTCAATATCGCAAGGATCTTGATTTTGCCCGTGACAATGAACTCTTCAAAGGGCTTCCCGCAACCCCCAGAGATCAGGTCTCCGGGAAAGAGATGCTCTCCCGGAAAGAATTTGTCGCCGAAAAATATGAACGGACCAAAGGCAATGTTGAAGATGAAATCGAAATCTATATAGATCTTTTGACGCTGTCACTGGATGTCTGCGAATCTATGTCTGTTAATGATTTAAGCGGTTTTATTGAGCTTAAAGAAAATCGTAATCAGATTTTGAAGTGGCAGCAGAGTGAAGAGTTTGCGGCTTATCAAGAGAGAAGTACAGATCTTAACCAGGCCTGGCCGGATATTGAAAAACGGATTGCGACACAATGTACTCTCTGGCAGGATCGCCCGGTCACACCGGATGCGCCGATCATAAGTGCCAGCCTGGTTAATGCTCTGTAATTGAGGAAGGTGTTTAAGATGCGGAAATATTTATGGCAAAGCGACGGGCGGCTTAAGACCGGTCGCATCAGTTTGATATTTTTTCTCTGTCTGCTGCTGGGTCTGGGATTGATTTTTAAGCTGCAGCAGCCGGTAGATAAGGCGATTGTCGTGGTTCGGCATATCTTTGCCGCGTCCCCGCAACCCAAGCCTGAAACTAAAACTGAGAAGAATAAGCCGGTCGCAAAAACTGAGAATAAAACTATCGTAAAGCCGAAAAAAACAGCACCGGAACCGCGGCCGGAACTGGTGAAAGTGGCTCATGCTGAACCTGCTGAAAAGCCGGTTGCACCGGCCCCGGAAATTACGGAAACGCCGAAAAAGGTTCAGGCTGTAAAAAAAGTTACTTCCGAATCTCTGGTCAAAAAACTGGAACCTAAAATGGAGAATATGGAAACCGCGAAATTGCCGGCCGGGATTCCGGCCGCGGTTACCACAAAAAAATCGGTGCTGCCTGAAAAAGATCCGATTCAGGATGTCAAAGTTGTGCAACCGGCTGTTTCTGAAGTGAAAGCAGAATCTGTGGCTGATTTATCAGTAGCGAAAAAACCTCAGGCTGTATCTTCAGCAGCAGATATTCTGACTGAAGAGCTGGTCGTAGCTCCGCCTCTCTTGCAGCCGTCAATTTTACAATTGCCGAAATCGCCGCCGGATAAGCCGGCCCGCCCAACATCGGTTACGCTTCTGACGAAAGCACAGCGTCAGATTCTGCAGCCAAAGCCGGCTGCGGTCCAATCTCGGGAAAAACCGGCACCGCAGGTTAAATTTGCGGCAATAAAACCGCTTAAGGTTAAAAAAACTCCGGCAAAAGGAGAAGTTAAACCTGGAAAAAGTGATTTTAAGCCTGTTTCGGCAAAATTGTCAGCAAAACCGGAAGTTGTGCAAGATGGCAAAGCTCCGGGAATTACCGTGGCCAAAAAAGAGTATAAAAAACTCCATCACGCCTGGCAGGCTGCCGGCCGGAGCGAGAAAGATGATGCTCACGTTATTCCGTTGCAGATCGAAAACTTAAGGGTCGCCTACGATCTTCTGCAGATGAAAGCGGTGGTGATTCGTCCGGATGAAAGTTGTATCGATCTGACTGACGGCAGCCGGATTCCGCTAGCTTCACTCGATCGTTTTTCCAGCACCGTTCTTCGGGTTGATGACCCTTGGCAGAAGTGGGGCACACAGCTTAGGGCCGCGGGTTTAAGGCCGGGGCAACCATTCAAAGTGCGTTACTATCTTTACGATTTTGTCTGTCGTTCAATTTATGCCCGGGTTAACCAGGCGTACCAGTGGTCTCTGGCAAAGGGGATGATTCAGGCTGAAACTAGGCCTGATGAAGTGGATGTTTTAGGGCGTACGTTTGTTATCAAGCGCACCGGCGGCGGGGCCTTCGGGGTTTTTGTGCCGCTCTCACTTAAAACCAGTGACGGCCGTTTGGTTAAGATAGATCCTATCTGCTTCAATAATGCTCCGGATATAAATGCTCTACGCAGTGCCGGACTCATCTAATTTAACTACCTGTCCAAACTGAAAGAGGATAACAATGCAATTTGTGAGCTGGTTTTTCAATAATTTTGGTCTGTTTTTTGGTGCAGTTTTTCTGGTCTATATCTACCTGATGATAAATCGTCTGACGATAATCTATGATTATTTGCGCTTTGTTTCGATTCGTGATTTGAGTTATCGGGAGGAGGTTGGTCAACGGGATTCATTGACATTCTTGCGGCCATTTTTTGCCCGGTTGCGGGCTGCTTCCAGCGCTGGCCGGGAGTCGGTTATAGATGCCATCTGGTCAGAAGTCGAAGGTCGAATCGGAATCCATTTTACGGCTCTGAACGGTTATGTCAATACGCTGATTCTGATCGGTTTTGCGGGCACGATTTTTGGATCAATCGGGGCTTTTAACGAAATGTTTACCGGGCTTGCCCGGGGTGAAACCGCAACCGTGGTGTTTGCCGCAGCCTGGAACAGTGGCCTGGCAACCGCGCTTTATACATCTCTCGGGGCCGGGGTTATCGGCGGGATTGTCGTCACTTTAATATACTCCCGCTACCTGATGACGCGCATGAAACGTCTGGAAACCCTGGTTGGCTTGCGCATAAGTGAA
This sequence comes from bacterium, assembly GCA_029935295.1. Taxonomy (GTDB): domain Bacteria; phylum Desulfobacterota; class Anaeroferrophillalia; order Anaeroferrophillales; family Tharpellaceae; genus Tharpella. Next base: position 9,272 of record JAOZKP010000068.1, read on the forward strand.
ATTATCGGCCGGCAGGCCGAAGCCCAATAATCTGTTCATAAATAATTTTGCATTATTGAGGTATGTGACATGGCACGTTATCGCCGCGCCGGAGCGACCGGCATTGATCAGCGGGTTGTTGATCCCGGGAAAGATCTTTTTGCCTATCTTTTTATCCTGATTATGGTTTTTTCATTTATGCTTTTGATGACGACCGAAGAGCGCCATGCCAGTCAGCATAATCAGCGGGCACCGGAGAGCACCAAAGCAGCCCGGTCGCAGCTTGCAGAGATCTCTTTTAACGCAATCGGCCGGCTCGAAAAAGATGGTGATGAAGTGGCGATGTTCTTTGCCGGTAAAGAGTATTTCCCGCTGCGTGATCTGGAAAAACTTACTGCCGATGGCCGTATTACCATCTCTAAAACTGAAAATGGTGAAGTTAAACAGATTATCTATCTCAGCACAGACGATGCGGATAAACTCTCTCTCGCAGAATATCTCTCTGCGTTCAGCTTTCTCGGTGAACACGGTATCAATGTCGCTTTTGCTGATCGGGTGAATTGAAAATGTTAAAATTGTATATCGTCCTGCTGGCTTCGGTAATTGCATTGCAACTTTGTGGTGTGGGTTCCACTTTTGCCGAGCCTGTCAAAACCCAGGATCCCTGGGCCTGCCTGCAAAAATCATTTCCAAAAAGTTCGATAAAGTCGAGGCCGCCGACGATTTTGCATAACACGCAAATTAAGGTTTATCATAGTGATCCCTGGCAGCGTCTAAGAGAGATCGTAATCCCTTTTTCGCTTGCCGATGATGAAAAATTAAATCATGGAACCGGCACCGAAGTTGCGGAAAAAGTGCACCGAAAACTTAAACCCTGGCATAAATATATCCAACGTGCGGCCCGTCTTTTTCAGGTGCCTGTAGCAATTATTGAGGCCGTGATTATGGTCGAATCGGGCGGCAATCCTCAGGCTAAAGCGAAAACCAGCAGTGCGTCAGGACTGATGCAGACAATTAAAGCGACTTTTGCCGAGGGCCGCCGGTCCCTGGCTGCCAAAGGAATTGTCTGTGTCGATGATCCGTTTGACCCGCAGGCATCAATCCTGGTCGGAACCTGGTATCTTAAGCGGATGTTTGATCAGGCCCAGGCCGACGGTAAACCCGGGGTTGATAATCGGGCCGCGATAAGTTCGTGGCACTATCCCCTACAATACTACTATTCCGGCCCCGGGCACGGTCGCAAGAAAGCACCAATAATCCTGATCTACAGCGGCGGAGAGCGTATTTTAATTGATAAACCAGCTTATTCACGCAAAGTCATGGTTTGGGCTGAAAGTCTGACTGCAACCTGAAATGGAGTTTATCCAGAGAAGGAGTTTGATAATGAATAATAGCGAACGCGACGATTATTCAACTTCCGGTGAGAGATACTCAATTGTCCGTCTGTGTCTGGGGGCCGTAATCCTGATTGTATCCTACCTGCTTACCCATTAATCATTGGTGAAATCCAAGTAAAGAGCCGATGCCAAAAATTAGGTGCAGGCTTAGGCTTCGCCCCTCTGTAACTGAGGTCACCACACGACAGACAAAAACTCGATATGTCTCGATTGGGGTCATTGCTTTAGCTTTGACCCCGTTTGTGAGGGCGAAGCAATGTTCGATGCTATTTGTTACGTTGCCAGTTGATAATTAATTAGGTATTGCTTTGAACCGATGATTTATGCTTAAATGATTTCGGTGATTTAACGTGGGTTTTCCAATTGTCAGTTTTTTCCAGGAAAAGGGTTGAATTTTTATCGATGATTAATTTGAAGTTAACGGAAAACGAAAGATCGCGTGGTCTGTCTGCTGTAATTTCTATATTTCTGTCTGTTATTATATTTTACACGCTCACCTTGTCGCTGCCGGGAGTTGCGGCCGCCGGTTTCTGGGATACCGAGCCGGAACCGGAAAAGGTGACTCTGGACATTGCGGTCAGTAATCTTTGTGAACAACTGGCCGATCAGGCCGGGCTCGTTCGCGGTAAACCGGTATTAATCAGCACCAATGATTTTTTTGATGCGCACAGCGGTTTGAGTCTGCCGCTGGCGGTGCAACTGCGCGGGAAATTTATTACAAATATGAAAAAGCAGGGCGCCCGGGTGCTTCTGCCGGGCAGTGATGAGGATAAATATCTCATTCTCCAGGGAACCTGGCAGAAAGAGGGTAAATTTCTGGGTCTGGATATAAAGATAATGGGTCTAAACAGTGATGGCCCTGAGGTCGTGGCCGCCGCCAGCAGTAAAATTCTGCTTAAGCGCATTGATGAGCGGGCCCTGGTTGCCAACCTTGATTCCTGGGGCCGTTATCTGGTGCGAAAACTTGAAAGCCGGGTGCGTAATCGCAAACGGCATACCGTTTATTTAAGGAAGTTTCGTCCCAAAGGCGAGCTTAATTCACATCCGGATCTGGCCCTCTATCTGGCCGATTGGATGCGGCCGGCATTGGCGGAGAGTAATCTCTTTCGGGTCCTAGACCCGCAGCGGGAACTTAAAA
>JAOZKP010000296.1:0-2301 GCA_029935295.1 bacterium
AAGCTATAACCCTTTTTTTTTGCCTTTGATAAAGTAAGCCTGGACATTCCACTCCTTTACTTTCTTTCACTCTCCTCTAATCACAATATTTTCAACAGTAACACAACCATTGCTGATCTTTAAAGAGCCTGCAATGATTGAGGCTGAATTTTCATTATCACTAAAAGATAGGTTCCAACCACCGGACAGAAAAATATTCTTCCCAGGATCGTCAAACAACAATTCTCCCTCAAAAAATTCATCCTCATCAACCCAGAGATTGCCACCAACCTCTTCCAACATAGCGTAACCCGTTTCGACAGTCTCGCTATGCGGTCCCTTTCGTCTCACACCATCCTCATCTTTATAAATATAAACGTCTGTAGCCGATGTTCCCGACACAGTGTAAGTCGACATATGGTCGAGCAAAAGACCAATCGTATAGGTCGTCTGACCAACCTCAGGAGTATCCATCCGAGATGAGAGAATTGTACCTCCAGCAGGATATGAAACCCCACCCTTCTCACCGGAAACGCCTGCAACAGACAAACTACCATCAGATTCAACATAGTAAATTGTTGGAGTAGGTGAAACCGTGGACACAGCAACATCAAGAATCACCAAGATTGTCTGACCATCGCCTAAAGTCAATTTTTGCTCGGGATTTCCCATAGTAAATACCTGGGCATCATCACCCAACAACTCTGCAACTGCAGGGGTTACTGGAATCTGGCGTGGAGGATCAATTGTCCCGGTGTAGGCTGCCCCCCCGTCAACTGAGATTGTTGTTCCGGGGTCGATAGATGCGGACATCTCCATCTCACTGTCAGAAATAGCCGTAGTCGCAACCCCTGCGCCATTCGTGGTCAGAGTTACCGCAGCGGTAACTACACCCTTATCACCAGAACCAGCTTTTGGCATAGTCACCCCGCCACTGGTCTCGACACTCCCTTGAGCTTCAGCCAATAAAACCGGTTGGTAGATCTCTAGTTGGACCGAGCTGGTTGCGTTAAAACGATCAACCAGTGTAACTTTCACATTGTAAACTCCCACCAGGGAAGTAACTGGAACCTTGGCAATTATTTCATTTTCTGAAATTGATACTATTGACAGGGGAATCTCCAAACCCGTCTCAGAGAGCAAAGAAACAGTCCCGGCTAAAGTCTCACCATCAACGAAATGACGTCCTTCAATATTTATGGAAACCTCTTTATCACTGGCAAACGGAACTACAGGGGGAATAACGTTTACAACTTCAGGTACCGGTTTTGGCGCTTCCGTCACCGTATACGAAGCACTACTTTGAGCAGAGGTTCCATTGCCATTGATGACCCGCAATTTATATTCACCAACAGGAGCTCCAGAAGGCACAGAAACAATTAACGAGGTACTGTTGGCTGTATCGCTTAGACACTCAAAAAGATTATCATTATTGACAAAACGCACTCTATTTGCGGGTCCGGATAAAAAGCTTGACCCTAAAACTTGGAGTCGACGATTAATGCTGTTATCTCCAGATGAGTCTTCACCATCAAGCAGGCTAAAAGAGTTAACTTGGGGTGGATTCGCTGCAGTTGTAATATTCACAACATTACTAACCAGGGATATATTCCCAACTTCATCAACAGATTTAACTGCAAAGTAGTAACCCTTATCTGGATGCAGATCACCGACCCTGAACAACTCTCCATACACTCCGTCAGCGGGACCAGGAACCAGATCGCAATACATGCTGATGGCATTATCCCAACCTGCCCAAAAGCCTACAGAGTAACGAACCAGGTACTGTTTTAAATTGTTCTCCACAGGCTTCCAGCCAAGTCTTACAGCACTGGTAGTCGGAAGATCCCGTTCGCCAGACAAAATCACCGTTACTTCTGGAGCAGTCGTATCGACAGTCCATGAAAAAGTAGTAGCACTGGACTCTTCCTGCCAGTTACCAAGATTGTTTTTAGCTAAAACAGTTAACTCATAAAGCCCATCTTCGGAACCGTCAGCGTTGATATTAAAAACAATATCAACATCAACATCAATCTCATCTGACAAGACACCACTATAGACGCCCGCAGAGCCAGAAATACTATATTTGTAGGCGACAACATCGCTACCGCTCACTCCAACAATTACACTACTTTCCCGACTCATGGTCTTTGGTAAACCGGAAAGTACTGCTGTCGGCTTTGAATTGTCAATCACCCAATTTGCCTCAGCAGCATCAGCTTCGGCTTGCCAATTACCCAAACTATCACAAGCAACTACATACAACTGACAATTTCCATTAGTTAAACCGGTTAGATTAATCGATTTATCGGCCGAAACAGC
>JAOZKP010000296.1:2311-3705 GCA_029935295.1 bacterium
CAGCATTACTCCAACTCCCACTATTTAGCTGCCAACGATAAAAAACTACCCCCTGACCACCAACACTCACTGTCAACAACTCAGCTGCAACGGTTCCTTGCGGAGCACCACTCAACACCGCTGAGGGCGGGGTCTGGTCAATCACCCAGGTAAGAGTCGTCGCTGTAGATTCGGCCTGCCAGTTACCGACTGCATCACAAGCTATAACCTTGAAAATATGTTGACCATCGGCAAGACCCATCAGGCTGCAATTCAACGCACTATCGACAGCGTCACTCCATCCGGAACCATCAAGTTGGTATCGATATCGCTCAACATCAAGACCACCAACATCAAGGTTAAAATTACTGCTACTAGTCAGCGGTACAGGAGGGTTGGTAACCACTGCCAGAGGAGGTGTTGTGTCAACTTCAATAATTATATAAGCATTTTTAACCAACAGATCACTTCCAGGATTTCCTGGTCCAGTCGCCCTTAAAGAGACGTTATAAGTTCCGGCTGCGGTATAAATGTGTACAGGATTTCTTGCGCTACTGGTTTTCCCATCACCGAAATCCCACAACCAATCCGTAATTTCGCCACCACTCCCATCGCTGAATGTAACGGTATGTGGTAAAACAGTAGCACTTAACGGAGCGGCAGAAAACTTTGCAGCTGGGGGTTCTGCGGGGTCAGTGACCTCAATAAAATCTGTTTTCGTCGCAATATTCTCACCTCCGGGGCCAGATGCCGTTAACACGACCGAGTATTTACCGGAAACAGAATAAGTATAAACCGGATTAGGCTCTGTACTGGTTCCGCCATCACCAAAATCCCACAACCAGCCCGTAATTTCACCCGTAGACTCATCAGTAAAAGTGACATTTAAAGACTTTGTGCCTTGACTGGGTGTTGCTGAGAATCGAGCCAAGGGTGGAGTCGCGGGTTCTGTGATGGTTATGTAGGCCGATTTGGTTGCAGTATTATAACCACCGTCACCGGTTGCCGTCAAAATTACAGTGTAGGCACCAGCCTTAACGTATGTATGCTGAGGCTCCTCCAACACACTGCTGGTCCCATCACCAAAATCCCACAACCAACTATCAACATCACCGCTAGTCTGGTTGGAAAAAGTCACGTTACTGGGCTTTATTCCCGATAGTGGGTTTGCCGAAAACTTTGCCACCGGGGGAGATGCCGGTTCCGACACTTCAATAAAATCTACTCTCCTTTCAGTATTTTCACCTCCGGGCCCATCAACTAACAAGCTCACAGTATAGAGACCGGCTTCAGTAAAAACATGACTTGGGTTTACATCACTCGAACTCCCCTCACCATCACCAAAACTCCATACTCGACTTGTAATTTCGCCGGTTGAATTATCGACAAAAGAGACGCTCAGAGGCGCTACCCCG
>JAOZKP010000297.1 GCA_029935295.1 bacterium
CATCAGCTGAAAAAAATACCAGGTTTTCCCGGCCCGACGCGGCCCGACAATAGTTACAATCTTCCCCAGATCAAGAGGGACCTGCAACTGACGCGGTTTAAATGACGGTAATGGCCGCGAGTGAAAATCTTTGATTATGGTTTTTATGGCCTGCTTCATATTCATCTATTTTCATTATTTAGAGGAAAATGTCAACACTTATTTTCCTTGTCGCCGCAAATGCCCGTCCGGAAAAGCGACACAGCAAAGAAATAACTGGGTCGTCGATTGCTCTGGTAAAATATTTATTATAGTAGTCAAACCCGTTGTAGCGGGGTCAGGAAAATTTTATACATTCCACTGCAAGATGCTGAAAATGTTTATCCAGAGTAAGAACCGGCATGTTGTTTCTGATAGAAACAGTTGCGATAAGTACGTCCGTCAACGGGATTGACAGCCCTTTCTCTCGCAGTTGCCGGAGTGTATTCCCCGTCATCTGCCAATCATCCTGGTTGATATCCAGACAAGGAATTGTCGTAAAGATAAACTTCAATTTAGAAATCTCTTTCTTTCCGCGAGCACCGTGCAAAAGCTCTGCCATAACAGGTCCGGTTAAATAAGCCTTGTCAAACTGGATCAGATCAGCGACAACATTTCCGGCCAAACCGCTGCCGCTGCGGAAAAAATCGATCCAGGCGGAAGTGTCAATTAATACGTTATCCACTAATACCCTCATCGAACTCTACTGTTTCTTTTTGTCGAAGTTCTTGCCAATCGTCATTGATGTCCAAATTACCACGCATGGCCAGTACTTTTTCTTTGTGCTTCATGCGCAAAAATTCCGTCAAAGCTACTCTCACAGCTTCTGTTTTGGTTTTTGCTTTGGTTACGTTTAGCAAGTCATGAAACAGATAGTCATCAATATTCAGGGTTGTTCGCATATCATACCTCTATTTTTAGATGAAAAAATGTGCATAAGTTTAATAATACCTATTAGCAGCTATTTGTCAAGAATAATAGCATACTTTTCAAGAAAAAGACCGACCATAAAACTTATCCACTTTTCTTTTGACAACCTGAAGAAAAAATCCAAAGGGCCCTGTGTTAGAGCAAGGGCAATGCAAGGGCAATGGGGTTGGACTCGATTGCTCTTTTCAGACGAACTCCACAGAGTAACATTAAATAATGAATTAAGGGAGCGGTAAAGCTTGGTAGTCAAGTTAGACGGCCAAGATCGAATGGTGACAGGTGTTGTACCTCATTCATCAGCAAATTATTGGTCAGGTTAACCAAATATAAGTGCCTGCAGTCCGGATAATTCTTACGGTAGCTTTTCAGGCCTTTGTAATCTGTCGATTTCAGGTGTTTTTTGTATTTTATTTCAACAGGTTTCAGTTTCCCTCCAGTTTCCAGAATTAAATCTACCTCCTGCCGGTTTTTGGTTCGCCAGAATTTTATCTGCTCGGGCATCAGTCCCGATTTAAGCAATTCAGAAATCACATATCCTTCAAATAGAAATGAGCTGTCCGATCTTATATCGGGAGGGTTGAAGTTATTGATAAAGAAATTGCGAACCCCGTTGTCCAAAAAATAGATCTTGGGGGTTTTTACTAACTCTTTATTACGGTTTGTAAACCAGGGGGGATGGACTGTAACGATAAATGTCTCCATCAGGATCTCAATGTAGTTTTTAGCCGTTTTTTCATCTATGCCGGCAACTTGTGCCAATTGACTGAAACTGGTTTCCTGACCATTATTTACAGCAAGATGGCGGATCAATGTTTTTGCATGTTTTATGCGATCTACTTTTAAGAAATCGACCAGGTCTTTTTTGACGTAAAGATCGAAAATTGAAGCCAGAACTTCTCTTTTCTCCCGCCCTTCTGCCTGGGTTATTTCCGGATAGCCGCCATAGATCAAGAACTGATATAACTCCTCAAAGAGATTCGGGAGTAAGATGTCAAGGTTGTCGGCCTGGATAGCTGAAATTTTATCCAGTTTCTCGCCTAAATCATCCCGGCCGCGAAAATGGAGATATTCCCGGAAACTTAAAGGGTAGATGCGTAAAATTCGCTTGCGCCCAGCCAAGCTTTCTTGAATCTGTTCATTAATGGCGAGAGAAGAGGAGCCTGAGGCATATATTTTTATATTGGGGTGGTGATCGCAGACGGATTTGAGAACCAGGCTGATATCTGAATATCTTTGGAATTCATCTAGAAACAGGATAAAGAGTTCCGGTTGCGTAGTTTGGTAGCCATTGAGTTTGAGGGTGTTGATGAGGTTTTCGTAACTGCTGACCTGTTCGTAATGAGAATAGATATCCAGGTCGAGAAAAAGGCAGGAGTGATCGTTGTTGAACTGTTCGTAAAGGTGACGCAGCAGAGTGGTTTTACCAACCTGACGCGGGCCGATCAGAATAGTAATTTTGCCATTATCCTTTTGTTCCGCTAACAGAGGGTAAATCTGTCTGTCTTTGTACACTCTATTCACCTCTAATATGGAATTATGGAGTGTGATTCCGGGATTAAATATACTATTCCGGAATATAAGTCAAGAATAATGTAAACCTAATTTCCAACATTTTTCGACCATCAGGAATGATCAGAGCCACTTCGAATGGGAAAAAGGGAAATGGAGAATGAGGGAAATGGTGGGGAAATGGTGTCGGGGGTACGGTGGACCCAAGCGTCTAGACAACAATTGATGGTTGCTAAGCTATAGGGTTTTGGGTTTTGAATCATAAATTTAAATTGGTTTTTCGGGGGTGCGGGGGTGTCCCCCGCCTCGTGGCCCTCATTTTTTTGAAATCTGAAAATCACGCCGCCACCGAAACTGCTCTACCATAATATACCTCATCAGGTGTTTTGTCACCTAATGATTGGTGAAACCGTTCCTGATTGTAAAATGCAAACCAGTTGTTTAATCCTTGTCTCAGTTCAGCACCGTTATCGAATGTGCGGAGGTAGAGATAATGATATTTTACGGTCCACCATAAACGTTCTATGAAAATATTATCCTGATAACGGCCCCGGCCATCCATACTGATCTTGATATTATGATCTTTCAGTTTGCCGGTAAAATCATTACTCGTAAACTGGCTACCCTGATCAGTATTGAAAATTTCCGGACAGCCATGCATTTGGATGGCTGCCTCTAAGGCATCTACGCAAAAATCAGAGTCCAGTGTATTTGATACACACCAAGACAGCACTTTGCGGCTGTGCCAGTCAATAATTGCCACCAGGTACATAAAACCCCGGTGCATTGGAACATAAGTAATATCTGTAGCCCACACCTGATTAGGACGATCTATAGTCAAGTCACGCAACAGGTACGGATAAATCTTATGTTCCGGGTGCGGCTTGCTGGTTTTTGGTTTCGGGTATACTGCTTCAAGACCCATTGTACGCATTAAACGCTGAACTCGTTTACGGTTTATTTCCCAACCTTTACGCCGCAGGAAGGTGGTCATCGAACGACTGCCCCAAACCGGTTCTTTGAGATATTGTTCATCGATCAACCGCATTAATTCTAGATCTTCATCTTTGATCGGACATTTTTTGTAGTAAATCGAAGACCGACTTAAGTTTAGGAGCTTGCATTGTCGGGAAAGACTCAGTTTCTTATGCTGCCGCTGCAGCATCTGTTTACGCGTATTACGCTCTAGAGACTGAGCCCTTTGGCCAAAAAATCCCGTTCCACCTTGAGTTTGCCGATTTG
>JAOZKP010000298.1:0-1076 GCA_029935295.1 bacterium
ACTTAAACCAAAATCTATTATTCTCATACTTTTAACAATAAAGCTATTCTCAAAAACGATAAACACGACCGCCTCTATATCATAAATGATGCTGTAAAAACGGAGAAAAGTAATGTTGTGCTGGCATTCTTACTGAATGATACTCTTAAAGTCAGAAATTCCGTTTAAATTCACTGACCGGGCAAAATGCTGATTAACTAGCCCGTCAATCGTGCTATTCTCAAGCAACTGATATCTGACCATCATCTCAGCCATTTTTTTGATCTCCGCAAACTCAGGAATAAAGCGGTCGTATTCAATCCTGGATTGCGGATTTGTCAGCGCAAATTCAATTACATCAGCCGCTTGACTCCAGTAGCGGGCAGCAATCACAGCTGCGGCAGCCGGATGAGATGCGGCCCAGATTCCAGAACGGACAGCGGCCGCCACCAGGTGCTGTACTGACCCGGAATTGCGGTCAATCAGATCCTGTTTAACAAGCAACAGGTTACAGATGAAATCAGGGGAAAGCTCTTCGGCATAACAGAGAACCTCGGCATCACCGGAGAGAATAGTCTGAGAGGCAAAGGGTTCACCGACAAAATAAGCATCAAGAGAGCCACAAGCCAGTGCTGAAGCCATATCCGGTGGGTTCATTTCGACAATATTTATTGCCGGTTTTAATGAATGTTCCCCCTGCAGGCGCAAGGCTTCTAGATAATGCCCCGAGTAGCGCATCGGCACCGCCAGGGTCTTGCCGGAGAGATCACCTATGTTGCTAATATGCAGCCCTTTACGCACCACCAGCGTACTTTCGTGGCGGTTGCCGATATAGACAATTTTGACATCTTCGCCACCCTGCCTGAGGACAATCGCCAAAGGCGCAATGATAAAAGCGGCATCAATATTATTATTACGCAGAGCCTCTGCCATCTCCGCAAATGAGCTGAATTTAATTGCGCGAAAACGGTATTCTCCGTCTTCCTCACTCGCCTGATCAATTAATGCTGCCGCCAGATTGGTAATAACCGGCATATAGCCCATTCTGATTACCTTGCGCTCTTCATGCTGGTAATCGAAGTGATACTGCAACAGGG
>JAOZKP010000298.1:1086-3688 GCA_029935295.1 bacterium
CAGACAATAACGCCAGCCCGGAGTTTTCAGCAGGCGTTTTTCAGACGGCATACGATACTCCCTGCATCAGGAAAATCTGCTGCCGCAGTTTATTCAATTCAGGAAGTTTTTGAAAGTCCCGCGGCCGGGGAAAATCGAGCTCGTGGTTAAGCTGTACCCGCGCCGGACGCCCGTCCAGCACTATAATCCGGTCACCCATAATCAGGGCATCATCAATGTCATGAGTGACAACCAGTGTGGTTTTGCCGGTAAAACTGTGCATATTGACCACCTCTTCCCGCATTTTCATATGGGTCAGGAAATCAAGGCCGCTGAAGGGCTCATCCATAATCATTACATTCGGGTTGATCGCCAGCGCCCGGGCCAGTTCCGCCCGCCGCTGCATACCGCCTGAGAGCTGATAGGGGTAATGATGTTCAAAACCTTCAAGCTCAACTATCTCAATCTGTTCCGCCACCTTTTCAACCCGGCTCTGCAAATCCGGCAGATTTCTGGTCCCCAACTCAATATTTTCCCAGACAGTCATCCAGGGCAGCAGACCATTACTCTGAAAAACAAAAATATTGTCCGAACTAGGTTGTTCAACCCGCTGTTTATCAATAGTAACGTAACCGGAGGTCGCAGATTCAAATCCAGCGATAATCCTGAGCAGAGTTGATTTCCCGCAACCCGACGGCCCGAGGATACAGACCATCTCCCCATCGCCAAATTCAAGATTGATGTTATCCAGAACCGGCAGAGTATCACTGTATGAATTTCCGGAACTATCGCCCGGACGCACCTGTTTACGCCGGTTTTGATACTCCTTACTGATTGAGTTGACAACAATATGTCCCATAATAATTATCGATTCTCGAAGCTATACCAGCTGGTTGATTCAAGCTGGCCAATGCGCCACATAATGAAATCGAGCAACAGGCCGATAATCCCAATAACAATCATGCCCGCCATTACATAATCCATACGCAAGGCATTACGCGAATCAAGAATCAGATAGCCCAGGCCGGAGTGCACCGCGATCATCTCTGCGGCGACGACCACCAACCAGGCAATTGACAGAGATATACGGAAAGCGGTTATCGTTGCCGGCAAAATTGCCGGAACTATAATTTTCGTGATGATCTCCAGACGACTGAAATTGAAGTTGGCGGCCACCTGAAAAAATACCGGATTGATTGAGCTCACGCTAATCGTCGTCGAAACCACCAAAGGAAAGAAACTTGACAGAAATATCAGGAAAATGGCCGGTTTATCCCCGATACCAAACCAGAGCATCGCTAAAGGAATCCAGGCAATCGGTGAGATTGGTTTCAAAAACTGGATAATCGGATTAAACAGCGCATTAAAAGTTTTATGACGTCCTAAAAAAATCCCGAGCGGCAGACCCAGTAAAACAGCAAGATAGAACCCGATGGTGATCCGGAATAGACTGGCAATAGTATGTTTGAGCAAGGTTCCGTCAGCAATCAGCTCACCCAAACTGACAAATACCGGCATCGGTCCAGGAAACACCTGAGAACTCCAACCGGAAAAACGAGCCAATAACTCCCAAACCAGCAGCAGCCCCACAAATACGACTCCGGTACAAACAAAAGGCCGGCAATCATACCAGATCCGGCTTAAGCCTGGAATTTTTTGATTCTCAGAAGGCATTATAGATCAAATGTATACCAACCAGTGTTAATAAAAAGATGAAAATTTCTTTCAACATTCTTTCATTAATATGTTTTGCAATGCGCGGACCAATTTGCCCGCCAATCAGGACCCCGGGAGCCGCCCAGGCAAAAATCTGCCAATGGGGAGTGTTACCGAGCATAAAGTGAATTCCTGAGCCTAAAAAGCAGACCCCGAAAATTGTTGTGACACTCGTGGCTATGGCGGTACTCATCCGCAGATTCATCTTGCCGTGCATAAGCGGAATTATCCACTCCCCGATACTGATACTCAACAGCCCGCTGACTACCGACAGCAGTGAGAGCAGAGGCATATAGGCTTTGACTTTACCTAACTCCACCCGCTGCAACCCGCTATTATCATATTTGTGATTAAACGATACGAAGAGAAAGGCGGTGGTCATCGCCAACAGACCTAAGATAAGTTCAATATCAGCCGGACTGATATTGCGGCTGACACAAGAACCGGCGAGAATACCCGGAACTGTCACCACCAGCATCAACCCGGACAGCCTGAAATCAACCTGGCACCGCCGAATATAAGCCAGACTGCCGGAACCCATACCGACAGTCTGAATCATAAGTGATGTCAGAACTGAAACTTCAGGTTTTATTTTCAGAACAAGCAACAGAAAAGGCATCCAGAGAATACCCCCGCCAATACCGACGATCGAAGAGACCATGGCGATAAGAATGCCGACCGGGAAAGCGAGCCAGAAGCTACTCATGCGAATCTTCATCTATAGAGTAGAATTTAAAACAGTCCACTATGTTCTTCAATGTTGCCAGCTTAGCATCGAGTTCAGCCAGCTTCTCCCGGGTCAGGAGTAAACCTTCCGGCGGCGATGAATCATGGTCGAGTAGATCTGTAACATCGCCGATCAGCTGCCTGCCGGAAACACAAGTATTGAGTGAAAAATGGATGATCT
>JAOZKP010000299.1 GCA_029935295.1 bacterium
GACAATACCCGCGTTTAACAGCGGTATTCATATTTACATCACGACAAAACAACTTATTAATCAAGCATGATAACTTCGTAAAAAAGTTCCGAGAGGGAGATATTACAATGTGGGAATATACAGACAAAGTAAAAGAGCATTTTTTAAACCCCAGCAATGTGGGTGAGATTGAAAATCCGGACGGAATGGGCGATGTCGGTTCTCTTTCCTGTGGCGACGCCCTCCGTTTAACTTTCAGACTTGATAAAAATGAGAAGATTATTGATGCCAAAGTTAAGACTTTCGGCTGCGCCAGTGCCATCGCTTCGGGATCAGCTTTAACCGAGATGATGATCGGCAAAACTGTCGCCGAAGCCGAAAAGATCTCAAATCAGCAGATTGCCGATTACCTCGGCGGCTTACCAAAAGAAAAAATGCACTGTTCGGTTATGGGCCAAGAAGCTTTGGAAAAAGCTATCGCCTGCTATCGCGGGACCCCGATTGAGGAAAAGGAAGGCGAAGTAATCTGCGAATGTTTCGGAGTTACCGACCTCGAAATCACCCGAGCAATCCAGGAAAACAATCTCAAAACAATTGAAGAAGTAACCAATTTCACCAAAGCCGGCGGCGGTTGTGAACACTGCCATGGTGACATTGCCAAAATTCTGCTGGAGGTTCAAAATCAGCCCCAGCCTGAAGCTGAAAAACCGCAACTCAGCAATATTCAAAAAATGCGGCTGATTGAAGAGACGGTTGAAAGAGAAATCCGCCCTTCACTCCAGCTTGACGGCGGCGATATTGAATTGATTGATATCGTCGGCAACCGGGTTATTGTTGCCACTCGCGGCGCCTGTTCTGCCTGCAAATCGGCTCCGATCACATTGAAAAATCTGGTCGAGGCTAAACTGCGCGAATTCGTCTCTCCCGATCTCGTGGTTGAGGAGGTCGCAAAATGAACCCGGTCTATGTCGATAACAACGCCACAACCAAAGTCGCACCCGAAGTTTTTGCAGCAATGGAGCCATTCTTCTGCGAAATGTATGGCAACCCCTCAAGTATGCACTCTATCGGCGGCAACGTCGGGCCCAAAATCAGAGAAGCCCGGGCTCAGGTCGCCAACCTGATCGGCGCCCAGCCGGACGAAATCATCTTCACCAGCTGCGGCACAGAAAGCGACAGCACCGCTGTTCATGCGGCCCTGACTGCCGATCCGGCCAAGCGCCATATTGTCACCAGCCGGGTCGAACATCCGGCGATCGGTTCGCTCGCAGGATCTTTAAGTAAACAGGGCTACCGCATCACTGAAATTCCGGTTGACGGCGACGGCTGCCTCGATATGGGTTTACTAGAAGAGAGTCTGACCCCGGATACAGCATTAGTTTCGATCATGTGGGCCAACAACGAAACCGGGGTTATCTTTCCGGTTGAAAAAATTGCCGCCATGTGCCGCCAGCGCGGCATCACCTTTCACACTGACGCAGTTCAGGCCGTGGGGAAACTTCCGATAAACCTGGCGTTTAACCAGATCGACATGCTTTCGCTCTCCGGCCATAAACTCCATGCCCCGAAAGGAATCGGCGCCCTCTTTGTCCGCAAAGGTACAAAATTCTCACCTTTCTTGATCGGCGGCCATCAGGAGAAAGGCCGGCGGGCCGGAACCGAAAATGTCCCCGGAATTATCGCTCTCGGAAAAGCCTGTGAACTTGCCGGCAAAAATCTTGAAAAGGAAAATGGTCTTGTCAAAAAGTTGCGTGACCGACTCGAAAGTGAACTCATCAGCCTGATCCCCGAGGCCAAAATCAACGGCACCACTAAATTCCGGACCCCGAATACCAGCAACATAAGTTTTGCCAATATTGAAGGGGAAAGTATTCTCCTGATGCTGAACGAATTCGGCATCTGCGCCTCCTCCGGCTCGGCCTGCACCTCAGGTTCTCTCGAACCATCACATGTGATGCGGGCAATGGGCGTACCCTTCACTATGGCCCACGGCTCAATCCGTTTCAGCTTGAGTATATATAACACCGAAGCTGATATTGAGAGAATCATCAAGGAACTACCGCCAATTGTCAAGCGCCTGCGGGAGTTATCACCGTTCTGCTGATCTTAAGAGGTTGAAAATAAGTGAAGCTGTTAATTTACTGGATATTGACTGGTGTCGCAATTGCCACTCTGTTAATTGGCTTCAGGAGTATGATCTATCCCGTCTCTGCAACAGCACTGGGTATTATCGGCTGGACGGTCACTCCTTACATTTACCTTGCGTTGATGTTGAAACTGGTCACAAAAAAAATACTCATCATCACTGTATCAGTTTTAGCAATAAGTTTGGGAGTATTTGGACTCTGGGCATTTATCAAAGCGATGTTTTTTGATAACGATGCCCAGAGCAGTTTGGTTTTTATAGTTATCCCTTTATGGCAATGGCTGATTCTTTTAATCATAAGTCTGCCGATCTATTTTCTGACACGGACTAAAACCATTAATTAAATTACAGAATAAAAGGAGCTTATGAGATGAATACTATGCACCGGTTAATGTTGATTTTTGTTTTGTTAAGCCTGTTCACACTGTTGAGTTGTGTCTCACAACGAGACACTATGGTCCAGCAGGGATATCCTTTGTCATATGCAGACGGCTTTGATGATGGCTGCCACAGCGGGAAAAAGGCCGGCGGCAGCATGTTTGATCAATTCAAAAAGGATGTCCGCCGTTTTCAGGCCGATCGGCAATATGCTCAGGGCTGGTCTGACGGTTTCCGGCAATGCGAAACCGAACAAGAAGCTCTGGAAAGACAGATTCGGATGGGTATGGAACAACAACGCCTGTACGAAGAAAAAAAGCATAATAACTGGGAAGAACAGCGTCATCTCGAAAGAGAAGTTATGAAGGGGATAGATACCCGCGGCCTGGAAAATCTTAAATAATTTTTCAGGTATTGCTTAAATTTACTCGTCAGAGAGCTACCATCATGGCCGATAAACTTGCTACTTTTGAACATTGCCAAAATCCATCCGTGTGTCTCGACCGGCGCCGGCAAGGTCTGCACAAGGTTGTCAACCAGCTGACCAAAACCTGCCTCAGCGGCGACTGTTTTGAACATCTGGCACCGCAGCCGATTCCTCTGCGTGACAATACGATTGCCATTGTCAAACAGGCACGCAAGATTCTTTTCCCGGGCTACTTTACGCAGACGCGCATCGACCCGGTCAATCTTAAATACTATCTCGGCCAGGAGCTCTCCGAACTCCATGAGATGCTCGGCAACCAGATTATTCTTGCCATCCGCCATGACTGCCTCCGCTACCACGACAACTGTGTCAATTGTGAAGAACGCGGCCTGGACGCGGCCTCGGATTTCGTCAAACAGCTCCCCGACCTGCGCCGGATTCTGGCGACCGATGTTAACGCCGCAATGGAAGGTGATCCGGCAGCCAAAAGTGTCGATCAGGTGATTTTCAGCTACCCCGGCCTTTTTACAATTTCGATCTATCGCATGGCCCACATTCTCCACCATTTGAATGTGCCCCTGCTACCGCGGATGATGACTGAATACGCCCATAATCTGACCGGAATTGACATCAATCCCGGAGCCCATATCTCAGAAAGTTTCTTTATTGACCACGGCACCGGCATCGTCATTGGCGAAACCACAAAAATCGGCAAACGGGTGCGCATCTATCAGGGGGTGAC
>JAOZKP010000300.1 GCA_029935295.1 bacterium
ACTAATTCAATTGAATCGCTGTAGCTTGAAGACCAGTTGTCGGCACTGTCTTTGAATTGCACATATACGGTTTTACTTCCTGTGCCGTCAGTTAAAATCCAGTTTTTACTAGTGCTATAAAGTTCAGCATTGCTCCAGTTGACACTATCGTTACTGAATTTCATCTCTGTAACAGTACTGTCAGTATCACTGGCAGAGAGTGTGAGAGCTACATTCTTGGCTGGTGTGGTAGCCGCTCCTGCAGCTATAACAATAGTTCCGGTTGGTGGTGTAGTGTCTGGTTGGGTGGATGGACAGGTATAGGCGACTTCACTTGAATTGTCACTTTCCAGTCCGGATGTATTGTAAGCAGTGGCGATGAAGTAATATGTAACTCCTTCAATAAGACCGGAGACATTGCCTTTTATTCTGCCGTCTACTGGGGGTGGGTTGCCGGTATCAACCACTGAATCGTAAGGGCCGTTAGGATTTGTGCCGTAGTGAATTTTGTACCCTGCAAGATCGGATTCTGTGTTGGGTAACCATGAGAAATTAGCAGTGCCACCACCTACAGTTGCGAAGCAATTATTACATAATGATAAAATA
This sequence comes from bacterium, assembly GCA_029935295.1. GTDB lineage: Bacteria > Desulfobacterota > Anaeroferrophillalia > Anaeroferrophillales > Tharpellaceae > Tharpella. The sequence goes on from JAOZKP010000300.1 coordinate 586, forward strand.
AGAACAGTTATAAGGGTAAGTGCGAACCCGGTTTTAAAATGATATTTTCTGGAGTCTAAATTCATGATTACGCCCCGGTAAAATTAGTACGATATATCTTTAAGCATTAATTGAATAAAAATGGAAGCAAAAAGTAAACCATACCAACACAAAGTGATTTTGTTCAATATTTTAAATTCAAAATTAGAGTCAAAGTGGCGGTGCGGGAAGAGGTTTTTAACGATTGATTATTAGGTGTAAATTATGATAAAACTTTTAAGGTAGTTGGAAATCTGGATTCAGGACCTAAGAATTTAAGTCAAACTCTAAGGCTAGCGTAAAACAAAATCAGTATTGAAGAAATTTTAAGGTGCTGATATAACAGGGTGTTTTATTGACCGTGCAGGAATTAATCTCTTTATTTGCAGTTTTTATAGCCTTGGGCTTTTGCTTCTTTCTTTTTATTAAGGAAGGTCGTTCGTTTCGTTTTCTCACCACAGCAGCTCTTCTGCTGCTTTATTGTCAACTGGAAATATTTGATCTTTTAGTATTTCTGCATCCACAGGAACTTTTTTTCTGGAAAAAATTCAGTCTTATTTGTGAGAGTTTACTGCCTGCAGTTGCACTTTTGTTTTCTTTGACTTTTTACCGAACCTCAGGTTTGCGTAATTCCGGATGGATCTCGCGGATTTTTCTGTGTCTGTCACCTCTGTTTTTAATTTTGGTTTTAACAGTTAGTTCTGAAAAATTTATTTTCTCACCTGATTTTGTCGAAGAAAAGATTCTTTTTTTAGGGCAGTGGGGTTTCTTTTTTTATCTCGGCATTATGCTTTATCTGACTTTGTCGTTGGTGATGCTTGAGCGGACGCTTATCGCTTTGCCGGTGCATGAACGCTGGTCGATTAAATTTGAAATTATCGGGATGGGTGTTCTCTTAGCCGCATCGCTGATTTTCTACAGCCAGAGCCTGCTTTATCGTTCAATCGATATGAATTTACTGCCAACTCGCTCTCTGGCTTTGCTGGTTGCGGTCGGGTTGATTATTTTTTCCCGGATCAAACGGGGGGGAGGTAATCCGATTTCGGTTTCCCGGGGAGTGGCTTTTCAGTCAGTAGTGGTGCTGGCATTAAGTTTGTATCTTATCGGCATCGGTCTGTTAGGTGAAGGGATGCGTTATTTAGGCGTCTCTTTTCAGAAGAACTTTTTTATCATTATCGGAATGCTGAGTGGTCTTGCAGTTTTGTTGGTTTTCCTCTCTGAGAATTTTCGGCGCAAAATTAATGTTGTTCTCCAGAAAAACTTTTTCCGGAATAAATTTGACTATCGTCGACAGTGGCTTGAGTTTACCAGGCGAATTTCCGGAGCCGGGTCTTATGAGCAGTTGCAGTTGATTATTCTGACCTTTTTTTGTGAGACGTTTGGTTTTGTTGGAGCGACCCTTTACCTTAAAGATGATTCAAGTGGTGATTACGTTCGGGCGACCCGTTTTCGGGTCGGGGTTGAGGAAGCTTTTTTTAAGAAAAATAACCCTTTGGTCAATTATCTGGCAAAACGTGACTGGATTTTAAGCATTAACGATCGGGAAACTGATATTTTATCCGGTAATGAGGAGTTTTTTTCCGAGAGTGACATATCGTTAATTATACCTTTGCGTTTTGCGGAAGAGCTCGAGGGTTTTGTGGTTTGCTCACATTTGATTAACAGCAGTGAAAGTTTTACCTATGAAGATTTTGATCTGCTTCGGGTGTTGGCCCGGCAGACAACGTCTGCGATTATTAACCGTCGGCTTTCAGAGGAACTTGCGGCCTCCCGGGAGCTGGTGGCCATGGGTAAGGTCTCAGCCTTTGTTATGCATGATTTGAAAAATCAGGTTTCGAGCCTGTCGTTGATGGTTGAAAATGCGGCCGATTATATTAATGATCCAGAATTTCAAGAAGATATGCTGGAAACTTTGACGGGTACTATCGCGAAGATGAAAAGCCTGATTGCCCGGCTGAAAAATCTGCGAGAGAAACCGGAATTAAATCTGGTTGAAGTTGATTTGTTAGAGCTTGTCAAACAGATTATTCAAAATTTTAGTCGCGATGTCAAACTTGTTGAGTCCGGGCCGGTGCCGGCTTTAGTTGATCGAGAAGAATTGAGTACTGTGCTGCTGAATTTGCTGATTAATGCCTTTGAATCTGGCAGTGACGGTCAGGACGTAGTTGTTACCGTCGGTTATAGTGAATACAGTGAAGACGGCAGCTCATTTGTAAAAGTTTCCGATCAAGGTTGTGGCATGAGTGTCGATTTTATTGACACTCATCTTTTCAGGCCTTTTTCTACGACCAAAAAAATGGGGTTTGGAATTGGCCTCTATCAGTGTAAACAGATAATCGAAGCTCACAGCGGCCGGATTGAGGTTGAGAGTGAGGAGGGGGTCGGAACAACATTTATTGTTTATGTTAACGGTTCTGTGCCCAATAGTCAATTGAGGATATGATGGAAAAGTTGTTGATTGTCGATGATAGCAATGAGATTCGGAAACAGCTTCGCTGGGGGTTGGGTAAGGAGTATAAGATTATTTTGGCCGAGAGTGTTGATGAAGCACTCAAATTATTTAAAAAACATCAACCCCGGGTGGTGACTCTGGATTTAGGGCTGCCGCCGGATATTGATGGGGCAACTGAAGGATTCCGCTGTCTGGACGGGATGTTAGCTGAGAATCATCTAGCCAAAATTATTGTTCTTTCCGGAAATGATGAGCGTGAGAACGTGCTTCAAGCTATCAATCTCGGGGCTTATGACTTCTATCAGAAACCGATAGATCTAGCTGAATTGAGAGTTATTCTAAACCGGGCATTTAATTTATCAACAATCGAAGCCGAGAACCGGCGTCTGCAAAGTGCTCTGATAGTTGATCATGGCGGCATGGGTGGAATGTTAGGTCAGTGCCCGCAGATGTTGGAAGTTTTTGCGACAATCAAGAAGGTGGCAACTGTTGATGTGCCCATTTTGGTGCTGGGTGAGAGTGGTACTGGTAAGGAGTTGGTTGGCAAAGCGATTCATAGTCACAGTTTACGTAAAGAGTGTCCTT
>JAOZKP010000301.1 GCA_029935295.1 bacterium
AAAACACACTAGAGTTTACGGCATAATAAAGCAATTTATTGTCATATTTTTGCCGTTTCTGGTTCTGATTTCATTCGTTTTCGGAGGTTTTCTGCTACAGGAGAGAGAAGCCAAGCGGAAAATACTTCTATACGAAGAGCAGAAGAATGTGGAACTGATGCAGAGAATCGCTGTTGGCAATCTAAGATCAATTGCTATGGATCTAACGAGTTTTACAGCACTCCCTACGCTTCGCCAGATGATAGAGAGGGATGAAGCGATAGATCATATAAATTTATCACGTATCTTTCTTGATTTTTGCAAATCAAGCGCTCTTTACGACCAAGTTCGATTTCTTGATGAAACCGGGATGGAAATCGTTCGCGTAAATTTCAACGAAGGTCGTCCCAGTATTGTAGCTAAGGAGCAACTTCAAAATAAAGCTAAACGATATTACTTTGCCGACACAATTGAATTAGAGCCAGGACAGATTTTCGTGTCACCGCTGGATTTGAATGTTGAACAGGGCCAGATCGAACAGCCGCTAAAACCGATGATCCGTTTTGGAGCCCCCTTAGTCGATTTAAAAGGTCAGAAACAAGGCATTGTTTTGCTCAACTATTTTGGGGCAAAAATGATAGGGAATCTTGATGAGGCGTCAGTTAGAACTATTGGGAAGTTTATGCTGCTGAACTCTCACGGCTATTGGCTCAAAGGACTTGATCCGAAAGATGAATGGGGGTTTATGTATGATGATCGCAAAGATCGAACATTAGCCGCATCCGATTTTAAAGGATGGGAAAAAATAGCAACACATGAGTCCGGGCAATTTAGTAACAAAAAGGGAGTCTACACCTTTACTACAATCCACCCTATTGTCAGAGGAATGGTTAGTAGTACTGGGTCAGGAGGGTCTTTCAACGCAAGTGAAAAACTGTATTCATCTGATGAATATTATTGGAAGGTTGTTTCCTTTATCCCTTCTGACATTTTACATGAACAATTAGCTTTTATTCACTCTCGATGGATGTCTGTATATGTATTAACTTTGCTATTGTTAGGACTTTTTTCATGGTTTCTATCATTTAATATTGTGCGCCGCAAGCAGGCGGAAAGCTCTGAAAAAGAAAAGGCTATGTATCTTAGTAATATTTTGGCCAGTTCAACAGAGTATGCCATTGCCACCACTGATCTTGATTTTAATATCACCTATTACAACTCCATGGCAGAAAAACTTTTTGGATATACAGCAATAGAAGTAATTGGGAAAAAAGTTCAGGATATCCACACTAAGGAGAACGTGGCACCTGAAAGATTTGAAAAGGCTATCAAGCAAGTGCTGGAAACTGGAAAGTACGAATATCTCATCGTAAAAGAAAGTGATGATGGGACATGTTACATCTCTTCACAAGTCACAGGTATTTACAATGACGATAGTGAGTTAGTTGGTTACGCTCTTTTTAGCAAAGATGATACAGAACGGATAATGGCAAAAACTGTTTTGCAGGAGAGTGAGGAAAAATTAAATACTCTGATGAATGCTACTACGGATGTGATGTTTCTCACTGATCCTGATGGGATAATTATTCAGTGTAACGATGCTCTGCTGAAAAACTTTTGTATGGAGAGAGAAGAACTTATTGGAAAAAATATGTTTGATCTTCTTTCCGGAAAAATAGAAGAAACAAGAATGGCCAAATTTCAACAAATATTGGAATCCAAAAAGCCTTTACAATGGAAAGATGACCGTGCCGGAACGTATTTTGAAAATTCAGTTTATCCGATTCTTGATGATAATGGAAATGTAAAACAGCTTGCAGCCTTTGCTGCTGACATCACCGAGCGCCGGAAGATGGAGAAAAAACTAAAAGAAAGCGAATTCCAAATGCGCCAAATTATCGACCTGGTGCCACAATTTATTTTTGTAAAAGATGAAACTGGTAAATTTGAGATAGTCAACAAGGCGGTTGCAGATGCTTTTGGAACAACGGTGGAAGATCTTACCGGCAGAAGGGATTCGGAGTTTGTTGCAACCGAGGAAGAGATGGAACATTTCAGATCAGATGATCTTGAAGTGATAAGATCCGGAAAAATCAAATTTATCCCGGAAGAACCAATAACGGATTCAGAGAACAATATAAGATATCTGCAGACCACTAAAGTTCCATTTAAATTTTCAGCTACAAAAAAGCCCTTTCTTTTAGGTGTCGCTGTTGATATTACCAAGCGCAAGCTGGCAGAGATGGAGCGGGAAAAACTTCAGACCCAACTTCAGCAAGCCCAAAAAATGGAATCTATCGGCACTTTGGCTGGTGGTATCGCTCATGATTTCAACAATATTCTAACGTCAATTTTAGGCTATTCAGAAATGGCACTGCTTGATCTTCCAGATGGCAGCCATGCCAAAAAAGATATTGACCAAGTTATTAGTTCAGGGAAACGAGCCACAGACCTTGTCCGGCAAATTCTCACATTCAGTCGTAAGGGTCAGATGAAATCAATCATCTTAAGCCCCCATCGAATTGTCAATGAAGCATTGAAAATGATACATTCATCGATTCCAACAACGGTTAAAATAGAGGAAGATATTGATTTTGAATGTGGTAAAATTAAGGCCGATCCCACTCAGATACATCAAATTGTGATGAATCTCTGCACAAACGCTTTTCAATCCATGAAAGATCAAAGAGGGACGATAAAAGTTAAGTTACAACGTAGAGAATTAACTAACGAAGAGATCGCAGGTGAAGCAGTAAGGCCTACCAGACCATTTATTGTTTTATCAGTCAGTGATACTGGATGTGGTATGGATCAGGTCACAAAAACCCGGATTTTTGAACCCTATTTTACTACCAAAGAAACTGGCGAAGGCACTGGACTCGGACTCGCAGTTATTCATGGTATCGTTGTAGGTTACAATGGTTTTGTCAAGGTTGAGAGTGTATTGGGAAAAGGAACTACTTTTCATGTTTATTTACCGGCTCTGGAAAATAATATCATTACTCCTCTGCAAAAAACGGAAAAAGCTGAATCTCTACCTACCGGAACAGAACGTATCATGGTTGTTGATGACGAAGATGCCATTCTTAACCTACTCGAATCGGTTTTGACACGACTTGGGTATAAGGTTACACCAACAACTGATAGTCTGGATGCTTTGGAAAAAGTCCGTCTCCATCCGGATCAATTTGACTTGATAGTTACCGACCAAAGTATGCCCAACCTTTCCGGTGCCGAATTGTCCCGGGAAGTTCTGAAAATAAAACCCACGATTCCCATTATCCTTTGCACTGGTTACAGCTCTGTTGTTTCGGAAGAAGATGCGATGGCCATCGGCATTAAAAAATATGCCAAAAAACCTGTTGAACTAAAGGAACTTGCCAGAATTGTCAGGCAGGTTTTGGACGAAAGTTTAGACTGCCATAACTAATCTCAAGTAATATGCTACATCTTTAAATTAGAGGTTTTCAGCGATAGTCTGTGGGTTCGTAGATTTACGATCAATTTTTCATTTGCTGTATGACAGAATAGTTGAGATTACCAAAAACAATATTGATATGTGGAAAGCAAACTGAAATCAGAGTAAATTATGCTTACATATGAAAACTCTGCCAATTTATACATTTGACTCGGATCACTCTGTGCATTTTTTTAACAG
>JAOZKP010000302.1:0-1966 GCA_029935295.1 bacterium
AATTTCTCCTGATTATTGATGAATACCAATACCTTTGTCAGGTTCAGCCCGCTTTTTCCTCTTTTATGCAAAAGTGGTGGGATGAAAAATGGCAGTTTGAAAACATCATGGTTGTACTTTGTGGTTCAGTTACATCAATGATGTATAAGGAAACCCTCGCTGCAAATTCACCTCTGTATGGGCGGGCATCAGCTCAGATTCTTCTTGAACCATTCGCTTATAAATACATTAAGGAGTTTTTGCCGGGCAGAAGTGATGTCGAGTTGGTTAAGATGTATAGTTTGGGGGGAGGAGTTCCTAGGTATCTTGAATTGTTGAAAAAATATTCAACCTTTTCACAGGCACTTCGTAATTTGGTATTGAATCGTTCCGGGATCCTTTATCATGAAGCGCGCTATCTGCTGCATGAAGAGATTTCGACTCCCAATACCTGTTGGTCTATTTTGAATGGGCTTGGTAATGGGACTGGGCGTATATCCGAGCTCGGAAGTTTGTTGCGGTTGCCTGCCAATCAGTTGACCAGGTACATCGAATTGTTGCGCGATCTCTTTATTGTGTATCGCGAAGTTCCTGTACTTGAAAAAAATCCGCAAAAATCAAAAAAAGGTTTTTATCAAATTACGGATCCTTTTCTGCGGCTCTGGTTCGGGGCAATTTATCCTTATGAAAGCTTTTTGGAATTCGACCAGCTTGATTTGGTAGAAAAACGTCTCAATCCCCTGATTGAGAGTCATATAGCTCACTGTTATGAGAAGTTGTGTCGTGATTATGTGAGATTTTCTCCTGACGCTTTTGGCTGCCACAAAATTGGTCGTCAATGGGGAAAAAACTATGAGATTGATATTGCTGGGGTTGGCTCACAGGATGAATTAATACTTGTTGGTGAGTGTAAATGGAGTCGTAATAAAGTCGGGTGTTCAGTTTTGCGAGCATTAGAAAAGAAAGTTGTTACGTATAACCTGCCAGTTTCCGCATCCTGTAATTATATTCTTTTTAGCAAATCTGGATTTACTACAGAGCTTGAACATCAGGCACAAAAAGAGCGTAGAATTGTGTTGGTCAGGTCTCTTTTTGAAGAGACTTAAAGGGTAATCAACGTTAATTTGAGAAAGGTTGTAATGGGATTAGACAAAGCGGTGGGTTTTTACGAAAGTAATCTTGGGATCTTACAAGAAACATTTCCCGTGATTTTTTCTCAAGTTGTTAAATCTTCTCCCAAATTATCGCAAAATGTCACGGTTGTAGAGTCAGAGGTTGATACACTTAATCTTGTCACAACTCTTCCAGATGGAACGACGGTAACCCTTTACGCGGGGCAAGATCCTGTAATTGAAGCCCGGGAAATTTTTGGTAAAGTAGAGCTTAACTCTTGTGATTTTTTGTTTTTTATGGGGATGGGGTTGGGGTATCATGCCTTAACTGCAGTACAACTGTTCTCTAAAAAACCATCTCTGATAATTTTTGAACCATCTCTTGAACTTTTCATACTTTCTCTGCATTATCTCGATTTAACTCCTCTTTTAAGCTATCCATACCTTGATCTCTATGTTGGTTCAGAGATTAATATTCGTCAAGATGTGGAAAAATATATTTCTCCAATGTTGTATGGTGGGGCTCCATTGTTCGCCTGTTTTCCGCCGGTGCCATTTTTTGATAGTTCTTATGAAGCAGGCCATAATTTTTTAAAAGAGTGGTTGAAAAGCAAGCAAGAGGGCCGTGTGACTCTGGAGAGATCAAGTCGCAGGATTTTTCAAAATTGTGTGGAAAATTTACCCAGTCTTTTTGCCGGGCAATCTTTGGGCCGCTTGCGGGGTGCGCTGCCGGGGGTGCCGGCTTTTTGTGTGGCCGCCGGGCCCTCTTTAGATGCTGCTCTTGCAGGGCTCAAAAAGGTTGGCAATAAGGCTCTTATTATTGCATTGGATTCGGCCGTGCAGGCGTTGGTTGAAGCGGGAATTAAACCTCATGT
>JAOZKP010000302.1:2066-3602 GCA_029935295.1 bacterium
TGTTGGTCGGGATGGATCTCGCTTTTCCAGAAGGTTTGGATCATGCCACTAATACGGTTTTTCGTTCACGTCCTCATCCTGACAGAATTTTGTTGACAACTGGTGTGGCGGGAAATACAGTTTCTTCTCAAGCTGCACTTATTGCGGACAAGGTACAGATCGAAAAAGTAGTTGCAGAAATCGATACCAGGGTAGTTAATACCAGTATGCAGGGCGTGTTATTGAAGGGAACTGAGGTGCGTTCTCTGGAGGAGATAATTGAGTGTGAGTTGAAATCGCAAACTGATGTAACCCAGGTTTTAGCTGGTCTCGACTGGAATTCTTCCATTACTATCTCTGAGATTATTAATGTTTATCAAGTGATGTTACATGATTTGTCTGAATTTTCGCAAGATTGCGAAGTCGGTCAAAGTAGAGTTGAAAAGTTTTTTGGTGCGGAAGGTCAAAATGATGAAATCCGGTACGGCTCTTTAGCGAAAAAAGTTATTAATTATTTTGCAACATTTAAAAATCGCTGGTCCGATATTGGTAATCTGCTGAGTGCGGCCCGGTTTAAAGAATTTCAGGTTATAAAACGTCGTCAGATCAAATTGGAGAAGAGTAAAATATCAATGGCGGCAAATGAGGTTATAGTTACTGAAATAGAGATTATAAGGGATGATCTGAGCTCTTTGCTGGCTGAAGCTCAACTGTTTGCCCAGCTCTTGCAAGCGCAACTTGACTACTTGCAAAAATTGGAACAATTGCCGAAGTCGGCGACGGTTAATCAGAAAAGTAGCAGTGATGAATTGTTAGTTTCGGCTGAGGTGTATCGGCAGGGGAAACAGTATTGGCGAGCTGAATGTGATTACCGATTGATAAAGGTGGAAGATCAGAATTACCTTGCTGCGTTGTGCGGTCTTGCGGATATGTATTGTGATCTTGGCTTATGGGTCGTGTTACAAAATCTTCTGCAAAGTTTGGAAAAGCAATATTTAGAAGCTGAAGTGATTCAGATTTACCGGGAAAGATTGGAACAAAAGATTGCGGATATCTTTTCTCAGACCAAGAAAAATTGGTTGGAGGGTAAGAAAGAAGAGACCCGCAGAATTATGATGAAATATTTGAAGTTGGTGCCGGATGAGAGGGAAATTTTGGCACTTCGAGACGTGATTTATGCTCTCGATGAGGAAGAGGGGTTGCAATTTGTTGCAGAGAGTAAGGAAAAAGAAAAGCAGGTATTTTCCGAGCCGCAATTGTTGCACAGGGCCCAAGGTTATCTCAATAATGGAGAGCCTGAACCGGCGATAGGTATTTTGGCGGGGTTGGCGTGTAAAAATAGTGAAAAGAGTGCGTCTTATAGAGAAAAAATCGGTGATATACGACTGCGACAAAAAGATCTACGTAGTGCCCTATGGCACTATAGGCAGGTTTTTGCTGATGATATGCTTAAGCAAAAACTGCAAGAAAAAATTGCTCAATGGAAGCTTGAATCAGCGGGTAAATAAGTGGGTAAAACTATTATCATGTGGCCTCAATTTCGTTTTATACTCTTAA
>JAOZKP010000003.1:0-13735 GCA_029935295.1 bacterium
GTTGCAACCTTGGCCATACCGATGGTCTCAAAAATATTCTGATAGTAGGTCTGCATATTCAAACCGCTGGCAATGGTACCGTCGGGAATACCTTCAGTTGTCCGAATCATCAGCTCTTTAACCCCGCCGCCTGCCGGAATAACCCCGACTCCAACTTCAACCAGGCCCATGTAGGTCTCGCCTGCGGCGAGGCAGTAGTCGCCGTGCATCGAAATCTCGCAGCCGCCGCCCAAAGCCATCCCGGCCGGAGCCACAACCACCGGTTTTTCAAGATATTTCAGGCGCATATTGCAGTCCTGAAAACCTTTAATCATCGCATCAAGGATATCCCAGTCGCCTTTCTGAATCGTGACAAATACTTCAAAGAGATTGGCGCCGACGGAAAAATTAGCGCCGTGATTGGCAACTACCAACCCCTTGAAATCTTTTTCAACCAAATCACAAGCCTGATTCAACATGCCGACGACATTGGCATCAATTGAATTCATTTTGGTAGAAAATTCAACACAGGCAATCCCGTCACCAAGATCAATCAGCGCCGCGCCTTCATTCTCGACAACAATTCCACCTTTGGATTTCAGTGAAGGGAGCAGGACAATCTTGGGATTTACGGCAATCTTCTCATATTTTTGACCGGCAAAGTCAAATACATAGAGGCCGTCTTCCCGTTTTTCATAGAAACTCTTAAATCCTGCTTTCAGCATCGCGTTCAGAGCTTTCGGGAGCTTCATCTTCAAAGATTTAAAGACCGGCAGAGTCGCTTCAATTCCGATTGCATCCCAGAGCTCAAACGGGCCGAGTTTGTGGTTGTAACCCCATTTCATCGCATTATCAATCGCATCAATCCGGTCGCTGATTTCAGGAATCCGGTTGGCGGCATAGAGAAAGTTATTGCAGAGATAGGCTCTGACCACATCACCAACTTTTCCCGGGCTGGCAAACAAAAACTTAAGACTTGCCTTAAAGCCACCCGGAGTTTTCCGCGCCTCTTTCAAGACATCGAAACGGGGCTTCTGAAAAGCAACATACTCACCGGTATTGTAATCGAGCACAAGTTTAACTCTTTTACCACTCTCATCTTTAGTTTTTTTGTAGAACCCCTGGCGGGTTTTATTGCCAAGACGACCATCTTTGACCATTTTGACCATGAAATCCGGGGCATTGAAGATATCCCGTTTTTCATCATCGACTGCTGCCTCAAAAAGATGCTGCATAACATGCATGCCCGTATCAAGACCGACCAGATCCATGGTACCACAAATGGCCGAACCGGGACGCCCTAAAGCTTTACCGATAATTGCATCGAGCTCGGAAATGGTTAGCCCTTTCTCAAGCATGATCGTCATCGCGTTGGCGATATCGAAAACCCCGATCCGGTTGGCAATAAAATTGGGTACGTCATTACAGACAACAATCCCTTTACCCAGTACATTTTCACAGAAATCACTGACAAAATCGATTACTTCAGGAGTGGTTTTCGGTCCCGGAATAATTTCCAGCAGTTTCATGTAGCGCGGCGGATTGAAGAAATGAGTTCCTAAAAAACGCTCCTTAACTGCAGCCGAAAGTTTGTCGCCGACTTCATTGATCGGCAGCCCCGAAGTATTTGATGAAAGAATACAGTTGGAATTAATAATTTTTTCAACCTTAGCCAGCAGAGACTGTTTGATTTCAAGATTTTCAACTACAACCTCAATTACCCAGTCAACCCCGGCAAGTTTTTCAAGATCATCATCAAAGTTGCCGGTTTTTACAAGTTTAGCCACTTGTTTAGAATAAAATGAAGCCGGTTTCGACTTAATCGCTCCCTTCAAGCCCCTTTCGGCAAAACTGTTACGCCAGGCCGGGCTCTCTTTGGTCAAACCTTTGGCTTCATCCGCAGGCTTCAGTTCAAAAGGAACAATGTCAAGCAATAAAGTTTCAATCCCGGCATTTGCGAGATGGGCTGCGATCGTTGCCCCCATCACTCCGGCTCCAAGAACCGCCGCCTTCTTAATCTGGTATGTCATGGATCTAGTCTCCTTAAATTCAGGTTGAAAATATTAATTACAATATCCTTTCTGTTGCTTTATCCGAATGATGCATCCAGCATCTCAACCGGGGTACGGTCGCCGGAGAGAATGCCGAGGCAACGGCCTTTTACGGTCGGCAGAACAGTTGTTGCAAAATATCGGGCTGAAGCAATTTTCCCTTCATAAAAGGCAGCTTCAGCATTGTCGCGGGCAAAGGCCCGTTGATCCGGCTGTGTTTCTGCACCATTTTCGGCATAGATTTTATTTACGGCACTCTTTGCAACCTGAGCTGCCTGCAGCAGCTGCCAGCCAATCAGAAGATCGCCGAAAACATCAAGAAAAGGACGAGCATTCAAAATCGGCAGAATCATTCCGGCACCTTGAGCCCAATCTTTAAACTGTAAAGTTAACCCACCAACCGCTTCTACAGCCTTGCCGAGAGAGCCTCCCAGCATCGCAAATTCAGAATCGGAAGCAAGTATTGCCGCAGTTGTACCGATCTCTTCAAAAAGTAATTTAACACTGGCACCGCGATTTTGCGCCAGCTTACGACCAACCAGATCAAGTGACTGAATTCCGTTAGTGCCTTCATAAATGGTTGTAATCTTGGTATCGCGCAGATATTGTTCCACCGGATACTCGGAACAGTAACCATAACCGCCATAAATGTCGATTGCATAAGAACAAACTTCCATCGCCCTATCAGTAGAAAAGGCTTTACAGATAGGAGTTAAAAGTTCAACCACGCCCTTCCATTTTTTGGCTTCAGCTTTTTCCGTGGCGGTTTCAGCAAGATCAAAGGCATAAGCAACATAATAAGTTAATGCCCGAATGCCCTCGGTGTAGGCTTTCATCCATAACAAAGTCCGGCGAATATCGGGATGTTCGATAATAGTAACAGCTTTAGCATCCGGATTGGCCATATCCCAGATTGCCCGACTCTGAATCCGTTCCCGGGCATAATCGCGAGCATGTTCATAGGCAGCCGAAGCCAGACCCTGCCCCTGCATGCCAACTTCAAGCCGGGCTTCATTCATCATATGAAACATAATCGCCATGCCCTGGCGCTCTTTACCCAGAAGTTCTCCGACACAACGATCCTCTTCACCAAAATTCAGCGTACAGGTAGCCGAACCTTTAATTCCCATTTTATGTTCGATATTACCGGTAATAACATCATTATTATCACCCAAAGAGCCGTCATCATTAACTTTAAATTTGGGAACAATAAAGATGGAGATACCATCAGTTCCCGCAGGGTCACCTTCTATTCGGGCGAGAACCGCATGAATATTGTTCGGGGTCAAATCATGATCACCGCTGGAGATAAACATTTTTGTTCCGGTAATCAGGTAAGTACCATCTTCCTGTTTTACAGCTTTAGTTCGCAAAGCTCCAACATCACTGCCGGCACCCGGTTCAGTCAACCCCATGGTGCCGCCAAATTCGCCGGAATACATCTTGAACATATATTTCTGTTTCTGTTCTTCGGTACCAAACTGTTCAATCAGACCCGCGGCTCCGCAAGTAAGCCCGGGATACATCATCAGTGGGAAATTGGCAGCGTTAAAAAGTTCAGCACAGGCGGAAAACAGGGTCAACGGCATATCCTGGCCGCCGACCTCAGGACTTCTGGATGCACAATTCCAACCCGCTTCACAAATCTTTTTGTAGGCGTCATGAAAACAGGCCGGCACTTTGACTCTGCCGTCAGCAAAAGTACAACCCTCCTGATCTCCTTCAGCATAGGTCGGTTCCATAACATTCACCGCTAACTTTTCCGCTTCACCCAACATCATGTTGACATCATCAGCTGTATACTCGCCAAACTTTTCCGACTTAAAAAGCTCCTCGATTTTAAGCTGTTCAAAAAGAACAAATTTCTGATCTCTGACATTAACTAATCCGTTTCCCATGATTTTTCTCCCTCAGTTCAAGTTTAGAATTTTAGAAATCACATCAACTAAAAAATATATTTATATAGATAAATGACTGAATACTCACTCATTTACGAAATAAAAAAAAGGCCAGCTATCTATTTTCAAGGTCAACCACCAATGCTCGACCTAAAATATAGAGAACATCATCGATACGCTCGGTTACATCATATTGGCGGCGGCTTAAAACCCAGCAACTGATCACCTCATCAAAACAGCCAAAGATAAGTTTGCGGGCAATATTGGCATTTATCGCGCTGTCAATAACTCCTTCCTTTTGCCCTTTCAGAACAAAACCTTCAATTAAACCATAGAATTTCTTCAAAGGAGCGGCAATTCCAATACGAATATTAGAACTTGACTGACGCAGCTGAATCTGGAGGAAATTGGCCAAAACCCGGTCATTACCCAATGTGGTCATATGATAACGGACTAAAACCTCAATTTTCTCCCATGAATTTGTGCAATCTTCAGTTAATTCTTCTATATCAGTAATCAGTCGGTTAATTTTCTCCTGAAAAACCGAGATCAAGACCTCCTCTTTATTGGCAAAATATAGATAGATGGTCCCATCAGCAACATTGGCCTTGCGAGCGATCTTTGAAACCGGACAATCGTGGTACCCGTATTCAGAAAACGCTGCCAGAGCAGCTTCGACAATGGCCAGATATTTGGCCCGTTTGCGGGGATCATTCGGAATTCCTTTAGGTTCCGAAAAATCATCTTTTTGCAGTCTAGTTCTCATAAAGTGCATCAAGCTCCTGCTTATACTTTGCCGTAACAATCTTGCGTTTAAGTTTCAAAGTTGGGGTCACTTCGTTGTTATCCATTGAAAATTCACTATTCAGAATAACGAATTTTTTAACCTGCTCGTAACCGGGAATATTATTTTCCTGCTGCACCTTATCGATCCGGCGGCCGATCATCGCCCGGATTTCAGGATTCTCCATTAAACCCTTAACATCGGTAAAAAGAATGTCATTTTTCAGTGCATACTCTTCCACTCTTTCAAAATCAGGCACCAGGAGAGCCGAAATAAACTTCATCCGATCACCGTAGAGCATTGCTTCAGAAATATATTTATCCATTTTGAGCAGGTTTTCAAGATGCTGCGGCGCAATATTTTTGCCGCCAGCGGTCACAATCAGATCTTTTTTACGATCAGTGATTTTAAGAAAATTATCACTGTCGAGTTCACCAACATCACCGGTGTAAAACCAGTCATCAACAAAGGCTTCAGCTGTAGCCTCAGGATTATTATAGTATCCCAGAGCGATATTCGGACCTTTGGCCAGGATTTCACCATCTTCAGCAATTTTTATTTCAACCCCTTCAAGCACTGGTCCGACCGTGCCGAATTTCATGTGATCGTAATAATTAACGGCTAATACCGGTGCGGTTTCAGTCAAACCGTAGCCCTCGAAAATTGGGTAACCGGTTCCATAGAAAAATTCGGCCACCTTCTGCGGCAAAGGCGCCCCGCCAGAGATAAAGAAACGCAACTTGCCACCCAGCTTATCACCAAGTTTTCCGAAAACGAGTTTGCTGGCGAGACTATGCTGCCACTTTAAGAATCCGGAGGGCTGCTGCCCTTCCCGTTCACAGGCTGAAATCTTTTCTGCGAGACCAAAAGCCCAGAATGCCAGACGTTTTTTGAGTCCACTAGTCTGCTGGGCGCCATCAAAAATCCGATCATAGATCTTTTCAAAGAGACGCGGCACGCTGATCATAATCGTAGGATGAACTTCGGTCATATTCTGAGACACCTGATCAATAGATTCAGCATAGGCAATCACAGAACCATTATAGATCGGCATATAATATCCCGACATCCGCTCAAGTACATGACTTAGTGGCAGATGCGAAAGAAAGGTATCTGTAGAATCAACCCGCACACATTTACTACACGCCTCAACATTGCTGATAAAGTTGTTGTGGGTCAGCATCACCCCTTTCGGGTCGCCGGTTGTACCTGAGGTATAGATCAGAGTGGCCAGGTCATTTGCATCAATATTCTGCCAGATTGCCTCCAGCCGTTCTGCGTTTCCAGACAGCCACTGACGTCCGGCCGCCATCAACTGACTGAGCAACATTACCTTTTCATGTTTCAGTAAATCCGCAGGAATTTTCTCATCAAAGACAAAAATTTTCTTGAGGCCAGGACAATCATCAATAATTGCAATCCCTTTTTCAAGCTGTTCGGCTGAGGAAACAAACATAAAAACTGCGCCTGAGTCCTTGACAATATACTCAACTTGCCGCGCAAGATTGGTTGGATAAACCGGCGAATCGGCACAGGCACAAGCTAAAATCGCCAAATCGGCAAACGCCCACTCCGGACGATTCTCAGAAAGCAAAGCTACCTTTTTTCCGGCTTGCAGACCTTCCGCTAAGAGCCCACCGGCAATCTCCTCAACCTGAGTTGCCCATTTACTCCAGCTGATCTGAACATACTTACCATCACGCTTAACCAGCATTCCCGGTCGGTCTTTAAGTCGACGAGCCTGCTCAAAAAAGATCTGTACCAGATTCATTCTTTACTCCTGAAAAAATTTATTCAAGACAACATCAATAAAAAATTAAAAATGAATGAAGCCTCATTCTTTTTATTAATAACCAAGAAAAAACTAATTGTCAATAGTAAAAATGATATTTTATAAAAAATTAAATCAAAAAAGATTCAAGCCAACAAAATACCCACAAGTCAAGCCTGACCCCATCCAGACCGTATTGACTCGATTGGGGTAGTTGCATTATAAATGGCGGCCAAGATGTTCGCGAGCAAAACCACCCCTGACCCGCCATTTATAAAGCTGCGACCCCGTTGAAGTGAGCGAAGCAATGGTTGTGGCGTTCAAAAAATTAGCCAAATTTCAAGGTTGCCAAACATTATCTTGTCAAAAGTAAAGATTTGACCGTATCCCATTAACGGAATACGGTCAGGCGTGAATTCTGTTAGTTTGCGGCGTCCGCAACCAGGTCGACAACCGGGTCGCGACGACCGGGTCAGGCTTGACAAATGGGCGTTAGGTTTTAATAAAGAGAAAAAACTATTTCAATTTAGCTTTGGCGCCACAGACCAGGGATTCAAGGGCCAAGGCAAGAGGTGCGGGAAGTTTTTGATCTTTATAAATGTCAAGCATGCACGGTTGAGTTTTACCGGATATTTTATGCACATTTCCTGTGCACTCTTCACGAAAGCTCGCAAGGTTGTCAATCTGTCCCCGGTTAAAGGCGTCGCTTAGTGCCAGAGAACTTTCAATAAATGATGAATAGTGACTTTTTAGTAGCAATTGTTCAACCTTGCAAGTCAGATCAGCAATTAGCATCCGGTCATTTTGTTCATCTTCTGTAAAACTTGCCCGACACCCTCTGACAAAATCGTAGATAGTTACCCCGCGTTCCCGCAGGCGCTGGAAGATTGAACGACCGGCGTAAATACTATTCTGCCGACGAATTGCTTCAACTACACCATCATAAACAACCCTGGCGATTAACTCCCCCATTTTGCTGTGGCCGCCACAGTTTTTTACCGTCGGGCCGCGGCCGGCTACCACAATTATATTATCAGTTCCGGTTCCGGTTGCCTGACTGAATGCGGGTTTAACCGAAGATCGGATATCAAGATCCTGCAAAGCCGCGGTCTTCCCTTCGCAGGCACTGATCAAAGCCCGGCTCATTGCCCGGGGAGTCAGATGCGTATTGGTTAATATAATGATATTAATTGTTCCGGGCTTTTCTGCTGCTTCTGATTGCTGCAGTTCATAGTAGCCACCCTTATCAACACTCATGCGCAGTGCATTCGAACAGACCCCGGCGGTGACTAAAGCAACTACTTCCATTTTTTTAAATGAGGCTCTCTTTTGCACCAGATTACACATGTCAGCCCCGGTAAAGAGCAGAGCTGTAGTTTCAGGTTGCCGACCAATGAGATCAGCAACCTGCCGGTCAAATTTCTCCACCCCAATACGATGCACCAAATTCCAGGTTGGCGGCGGCAGATAGTGATTGCCAACACAGGTAATTTCCGATCGCAACCCTTCTAAAGTTGATAATACCTGCATCGGTTCAGCGAGATCGACCACCAGTGTCCGGTGCCTAAAATCGGCTATCGTCAACTCCACAACTTCAGCCTTATTTACATACTCCAATTCTATCGATAATTCCGTGCGGCCATTAACCTCTGCCGGCAGGACCATATTCTCCGGCTGGCTGAAATAATCCGGGTAGATTGAAGCCGCCAACCACTCAACAAAATCACCAATATGGGTAGCGGCACGGCAAGTCAAGGCACAAGGAAAGAAGATAATTTTATGTTCACAAATCGCTGAAATTTCAGAAAATTGCGGCTGCTTGAAAAAATCTAATACTTCCTGTCGATTACCACACGCATATATAAATTGCGGATTGTAGGTTTGCACCTGGGCGGTATCCACGAAAACAAAATCACCACTCTGTCCCCAGTCCGGCACAATCCCACCGGCGGCCTTGATGATATCATTCTGAAAAGAGTCATCACCGGGAACTAAAAGAGAATCGCGCCCCATCATTCTTAATACCCGTCGGCGTTCAGCCAGAGGTATCTGTGCAACCTTACGAGCAATAAACTCAAGTTGCTGCCGGTTTTTTTCAACAAGTTGTAGTGCTTGTTCATGCCGGCCGACAATTTTACCAATAAGTTTGATGTCCGCATAGGCATCAGCCAGGGATGAGGTTTCAATCTCAACAACGTTACAACCCCGAGATTCGAGAGTTTGCCGCAGGTTCCGTTGTAGAGAAGATATAAAAACCAGATCCGGATGTAACTTCTCGATTTTCACCAATGACGGCTCCAGAAAACCGCCAACGACCGTACAGCGAGCCAGGCGAGCCGGCCGCGTTGTATGATATGTAATTCCCACCAGAGAGCTGTCGGCATCAAGAGCGGTGATAATTTCAGTTACGGAAGGCACCAGAGAGACAATTCGCAACGGCCGTTTAAGCAGCGTAATCCGCTCCCCGGCATCGTCATGAAATGAAAGCGGATAGTTGCAGCTGCCTAGTAACAGCAGTGAGAAAGCAAAAATGATGACTAATATAAATTTTTTCATGTTGGGAAATTGTAGCTTCGGTCGCTGCTTATGATTCATCATTTTAAAGTTCATAGCCAAAAATTAGGATAACGGCGATTACGCGGAATATTATTAACCAGCAAAGCGACAACTAACATAATCAGAGCACCGACTCCGGCCGGGATAATTGCATAAAAATAACCCAGACTGTGAATTTTCTGACCACCAATCACCGCAATTAATGCAGTGGCACCACCCGGAGGATGCAAGGTCTTGGTAAGGTGCATCACGGCAATTGCGGTGGCAACCGCTAAAGGTGACGCCAGCCAAACCTGATTCGGAAAAAGTTTATAGCAAAAAACCCCGATCAGCGCTGAAATAAAATGACCGCCAAGTAGATTGCGCGGCTGTGCCAGCGGACTGTGAATTGCCCCGTAAATCAGCACTGCAGAAGCACCGAAGGAGCCGATTACCATAACCAGGTCAGTTCCGTTAAGTATTCTAGCGTTGACATAGGAAACCGCAAGAATTCCAAGAAAAGCACCAACCCAGGACCATATAACCTCGGAAAAGGGCACCCTTCCGGGGCTCCGGGTTTCCCCTTTCATTTTATTAAAATAGTTGGACCAGAAAGATCGCTCTTTTTTCATCCTGATTCCAACCCCATCAAGTGGCCGCAGCAAATCCCTGCAATCGGGCATCAAGTTTCCGGCCTAATTCCCGGGCTTCTTCAAGTTTTTCCGGCTGTTTGTCAAGACTCGGGGTCGTCTCTTCATTGACTTTGGTTCCCGGGCCGAAAAACATATGCACCGCCCCGACTTTACAGGTTTCGCCATAGCCACAGATAAAACAGTTGGCAACCCCCTGAGCTGAAACTGCACCGACACATTCAATTTGGTTATATTGAAAAAAAGTTTTAAGGTTGTCAACCACAGGATCACCATTCCGACCCCCGACTCCGACCGCAACTGCAATTTTACCACTGACCCCTTTACCTTCTTGGTGCCGAAACTGGTAAAAACGTTCCATAAAGCAGTGCGTCAGACCATTAATCATCGAGTAGTAGTTAGGTGCTCCGATCACATAAGCATCTGCCGCAACAATTTTCTGCCGGAGCTCGCTCATATCATCTTTAACTTTACAGATGTTATCTTCTATACATCCCAGACAGGAAATACAGGGGCCAATTTTTTTCCGCGCCAGCGAAATAAATTCGGTTTCACAGGTTATCGTACTCAATACTTCTTTAACCATACGTTCACTGTTTTCGTCTCGGCGCGGACTCCCGGATATTCCCAAAACCTTCATAGGTTGACTCCTGAAAATTAATCTTAAATGTTTGTCATAAGTGCTCTATAAGTGATAGAAAGGTTTGCATAATGAAAACGTAAGAATACTTACCTAACAAAACCTGTCAATTTTAGCCAGAAAAAAAGCGAAAAAATTTATGGATATTTTACACATTAAAACTGTTGCCGCCGATCTCAAGCTACAAACGCAGCAGGTCAATTCAGTTGCCAAACTTTTTGCGGATGGCGCCACGGTTCCCTTTATTGCCCGTTACCGCAAAGAGATGACCGGCTCTCTGGACGAAGTTGCCATCAGAGAGATTGAAATCCGCCTGGAAAAACTTGCCAGTATGGAAAAACGGCGTCAGGCAATCACTGAATCTCTGACCGAACAGAAATTATTATCTGCTGAACTCAAGCAGAAACTTGGCGCCGCGATCTCTTTAACTGAACTCGAAGATCTCTACCTCCCCTATCGTCCCAAACGCCGCACTCGGGCCACAGTTGCCCGAGAACGCGGCCTTAAACCCTTAGCTGATATACTTTTCAAGCAGCAGGAACTTGAACCTGCACTCAGAGCGCAACAGTTTGTCAACCCCGCCAAAGAGATTAACACCTTAGCCGATGCCCTCGCCGGAGCCCGGGATATCATTGCTGAAAAGATAAATGAAGATATCAACGCCCGGACCCGTTTACGCCGGATTTTTATAAATGATGGCGAAATCAAAGCGGTTGTAATCAAAGGCAAAGAGTCGGAAGGAATAAAATTCCGTGATTATTTTGACTGGCAGGAGAAGAGTGCCAGAGTTGCCGGGCACCGGCTGCTGGCGATGCTTCGGGGTGAAAGAGAGAAAGTTTTACGCATCAGTATACGCCCGCCGCTCGAAAAAGCGCAGGAAATTCTCAAAAAAAGATTCTTAAAAGGAAATGGTCCAAGTACCGCAGAAGTTGAAACCGCGCTCGCGGATGCCTACAAAAGATTGCTGGCTCCGGCCCTGGAAAATGAGTTACGGCAGATCTTGAAAGATAAGGCCGAAGCTGAGGCAATCAGCGTTTTTGCTGCAAACTTAAAAGAGCTTCTTCTCGCCCCGCCGTTGGGTGCGAAAAAGGTTCTGGCGCTGGACCCGGGATTTCGCACCGGCGCCAAATTTGCGGTGCTCTCAGCTACCGGCGAACTTCAGGAACACGGAGTTATTTACCCGACAACTTCTGACAAAGCGAAATCTGAAGCCGCAAAAACAGTTAAAGATATCTGCCGACGTTATGCCATCGAGGCAATTGCAATTGGCAACGGCACCGCCGGTCGGGAGACTGAAACATTTGTCCGCGAACTTAAACTTCCGGAAACTGTAACCATAACGATGGTCAACGAAGCCGGGGCCTCTGTTTACTCAGCTTCAGAGATTGCCCGAAATGAATTTCCAGACCACGATATCACTGTACGCGGGGCTGTTTCGATTGGTCGCCGACTTCAGGATCCACTTTCAGAATTGATTAAGATCGATGCTAAAGCAATCGGCGTCGGCCAATACCAACATGATGTCGATCAAAAACATTTGCAGCAACGTCTGGATGATGTGGTTATCAGCTGCGTCAACATGGTCGGGGTTGAGGTCAACCAAGCCAGCCTGCAGCTTTTAACCTATGTTGCCGGTTTGAATCCGACCATCGCCCGCAATATCATCAAATACCGAACAGAAAACAATCCTTTCCGAAAGCGAAAAGAGCTTCTTAAAGTTCCACGGTTAGGCCCAAAAGCCTTCGAGCAGGCCGCCGGTTTTCTGCGCATCAAAGAGAGCACCAACCCGCTTGATGCCAGTGCCGTCCATCCCGAAAACTATGAGCTGGTGGCCAAGATGGCCGCAGATTGCGGCGTTTCAATTAAGCAACTTATCACAGACGAAAATGCCCGACAGAAAATTATTATAGAAAATTACCTGTCATCGAGTGTCGGTCGACCGACACTCGATGATATTGTTGCCGAACTCAACCGTCCGGGCCGCGACCCGCGTTCCGGCTTTGTTGAATTCCATTTTCAAGACGGAATCAATGAAATCAGTGATCTCAGTATCGGCATGTGCCTGCCGGGACTTATCACCAATATCACTAAATTCGGTGCTTTTGTCGATATCGGCGTCCATCAGGACGGCCTGGTTCATATCAGCCAGCTCGCCAACCGTTTCGTCCGCGACCCGAGTGAAGTAGTCAAACTCGGACAAGCGGTAATGGTAACTATCATGGACGTCGATCAAAACCGCCGCCGCATCGCCCTGTCAATGAAAAATAATCAAACTTGATGATATTCAGAGGAGATAATATATTTTCAGGAGATTATTCTTGACATTATTACCTGTAATTGTCTATGTCTATTTATCAAAAAAATAAACCCCTGTCAGGTTTGGAGGCTATTATAATGATTCTCAACAACAAAACCTACATAAGACACACAAATAAACCTGAATGGGGCTTAGGCAAAGTAACCCAAGTCTTGAATCCGGAAAAATTCAGTGCATTCTTCGAAAACCGAGGCTATAAAGTATTAATCTACTCGCCGAATTATATCCAGATTGAAACCGGAATCGAATCGCACCCGCTGCTCGACAACATCGACATAGCCAAAGCAAAAGTATCTCCTCACCACACCACCCTGAAACAGTTGGTTGATACCTTCCTTAAAATTTTCCCGGAAGGTTTCAGTGACAAAAAATATTACGACAATGAACGGGAATACAAATTAAAGGCAGCCAAAAAATTAAATTCCAAACTGAGTAAAGATAAGTTTGAAAAACTGGTCAACGAAAAAGAATTTGCGGCAATAACCAAGCTTTGCCGGTCAATTGCCAGTCAGACAAATCTCATCTTCCCGAATGAGATGATGGGCCTCAAAGATGCTTTAGCATCTCCAGCCAATCAGGAGATGTTTGCAAAGTCACTTTTCGACCTGCTCTACGGCACCCAGAATCTAAAACCAAGATTTATGCACTTTGCCAAGGTTCTGACCAGCATCAAGGCTGACAAATGGACAATCCAGACTTATTTTCTCTATCTCTCTGATCCAGAGAAATATCTTTTCATGAAACCTTTAATAACTCAAAAAGCAGCAAAGATCTGTAATTTTGAATTACATTATGACTCTAAGTTAAACTGGCAAACTTACAATTCACTCCTAAAATTCGGCATCTATTTCAAGACCGAACTCAGCAAATTCGGCGAGAATCTCACCCCCAAAGACATGATTGACGTCCAGTCGTTCTTCTGGAGCATCGCCAATAAAGATGCCTACCAAAAATGATGACGTCGTAAAAAGCCCCCGAAATCAGCTCCATTCTGTTCCAATCGTACATTCGTACTGGCCGGAAGTCCCCACCACTCAACCGTGATCGGGGACAGACTTGACATTCTGCGTCTCCCAGCAAATGCACCCTGCCGGGCACAAGCGTACTGGC
>JAOZKP010000003.1:13835-17962 GCA_029935295.1 bacterium
GAAGTGGGCAAAGCGAACTTCGCGCCTTCTCGATTTAGCGATTTAGCGATTTAGCGATTCAACGAATTTTACTCTAAGTTTTTAAAGTAATGTCGGTCGCGTGACGTCGCGCCTGAAAAAACTTTTCACGACGCCATCAAAGCTGCCCTCGGTTCGCTGTTCCGGTTTTTTAATATTGCAGTGGAGCTTTAGCTGTGATATTTAATGAGCTGAATATTTTTGAATACACTTTATTAGAATTGGAGAAGAAAATGCTGACTCTATCATCCCGCGTACAGGCGATTAAACCCTCCCCGACTCTGGCAATTACTGCAAAAGCAAAGCTCCTGCAGGCTGAAGGGGTTGATGTTGTCAATTTTGGTGCCGGCGAGCCTGATTTCGACACCCCGGACAATATCAAGGCTGCCGGGATTAAAGCTATTGAAGACGGCTTCACCAACTATACCGCCGTTCCCGGAATTCCGCAGCTGCGGCAGGCAATTGTCGCCAAACTGAAAAGAGAAAACAATCTTGACTATGCTGAAAATGAAATTGTTGTATCCTGCGGCGGCAAACACTCTTTCTATAATCTGGCCCAGGCCCTGCTGGATCCGGGTGATGAAGTTATCATCCCGGCCCCTTACTGGGTTTCATATCCGCCGATGGTCTCACTCGCCGGCGGGGTGCCGGTGGTACTTGAAACCACTCAGGATGAGGGTTTTAAACTCTCTCCGGAAAGACTTCAGGCGGCGATAACACCGAAAACCCGGGCGGTGATCATAAATTCTCCGTCCAACCCGACCGGGGCGGCCTACAACGAAGATGAACTTCGGGCTCTGGCGGAAGTTGCCGTTAAAAACAGTATCCTGCTGATCAGTGATGAAATTTACGAACATATTATATATGACGGATTTATCCAGCTGTCTCCGGCGGAACTCAGCCCTGAGATCAAAGCGCACTGCATCATTTTGAATGGAGTTTCAAAATCCTATTCAATGACCGGCTGGCGTATCGGTTTTACCGCCGGCCCCGCGCCTTTGATTGCGGCAATGACCAAGATTCAGAGCCAAAGCACATCCAACCCGACATCAATTTCACAGATGGCGGCGATAGAGGCTTATAACGGCCCGCAGGACTATGTTGTAAATGTGCTGACCGATTTCAGTGAACGCCGGGCTTTTATAATTAAAGCGTTGAATGAAATTCCCGGCATCTCCTGCTTTAATCCGCAGGGAGCTTTTTATGCCTTCCCCAATGTCGAAGGTTTGCTCGGAAAAAGTTGTAACGATAAAAAGATTGATTCATCTTTAACGTTGTGTGAGGTTCTGCTCGATGAGGCCAAAATTGCCGCCGTTCCCGGCGAAGCTTTCGGCGCACCCGGTTATATGCGTCTCTCATACGCGACATCAATGGAAAATATAGTTAAAGGTATCAAGAGATTAGATGATTTTGTTAAAGAACTTTCCTAATCTGAAAAAGAGTATTTTTTAGGTTTTTGAGATTCATTCTCTTACACCACGAAGAGCACGAAGAACACGAAGTTGAAAAGTTTTTCTTCGCGCTCTTCGTGCTCTTCGTGGTCTATATCAACCATCCACCATACTATCTAATAATTGTAGATTAAAGATGATTACAGTTACAAACTTAAGTAAAAGTTACGGCGGCCAGACTCTTTTTGAAGATGTCAGCCTCCAGTTTGACCCCGGCAACCGTTACGGAGTGGTCGGCCCAAACGGGGCCGGAAAATCGACATTCATCAGGATTTTATGCGGCACTGAAAGCTCGGATAACGGCTCGGTCAGTCTGCCCGCCAAGATGCGGATCGGCACCCTTAACCAAGACCATTTTGCTTTTGAAAATGAGCTGCTGGTTGATGTTGTTATGCAGGGCCAAATGGAACTTTTCAAAGCTTTCGCGAAGAAAGAAAAACTTTTGGCCGAAGCCGAACCTGATGCCGAACAGATCATTGAACTCGAAGAGATTATCCAACATTACGATGGCTATCAGGCGGAAAGCAGAATCTCACAAATGCTTGAAGGCTTAGGGATTGCAACGATCTATCACACGCAGCCGATGCAGGTTCTCTCCGGTGGTTACAAACTCAGGGTATTACTGGCCCAATGTCTTTTCAGCCAGCCCGAAGTCCTGCTGCTTGATGAACCGACCAATCATCTCGACATCATGTCGGTACGCTGGCTCGAAGAGTATCTTGCAGACTATAAGGGCACAGTTATCGTGGTCTCGCATGACCGCGATTTTATCAATCAGGTCTCAACTCATATTGCTGATATCGATTACCAGACTATCAAAATCTATCCTGGCAATTACGATTATTATCTTAAATCGCGGGAGCTCGAAGACCTCCAGCGCCGTCAGGAATCCGACAAAGCCGAAAAAAAGATGGGCGAATTACAGACTTTTGTCACCCGATTTAAAGGTAAGGCCAGCAAAGCCCGGCAGGCGCAGAGCAAAATGAAGCAGATCAACCGTATGGAAAAAGATCTGGTAGAGCCGCTCTACTCCTCCCGGGCCCATCCGAAAATTGCTTTCACCTGCTGCCGGCCTTCTGGCAAATCCGTGCTTGAAGTTAAATCCGTAAGCAAAGCCTACGGCGCTAAACAGGTTCTGACCGATGTCTCTTTCACACTCAATAAAGGCGACCGCCTGGCGGTTATCGGCCCCAACGGCATCGGAAAATCGACTCTTTTAAAAATTATTATGGATGAGCTTGAGGCCGACCAGGGAAGCTGTGTCTGGGGTTACGAGACTTATCCAGAATATTTCTCCCAGGATCACAAAGAGTCAATTCCAGGCAACACCTCACCTTACGAATATCTTTACAGCTATGGCCCCGGCGAGAGTATCAGTTCCATCCGCGGCCATCTCGGTAATCTGCTTTTTTCCGGCGACGATGTCCATAAAACAACCACCGCCCTCTCCGGCGGCGAGGCCGCCCGGCTGGTAATTGCCAAACTGGTTTTAAAAAAAGGCAACGTTCTGATTCTTGATGAACCTACCAATCACCTTGATTTGGAATCAATTGAAACCTTCATCAATGCTCTGGTTAAGTTTGAAGGCACAATTATCTTTGTCAGCCATAACCGTTACCTTGTCAACCGGCTCGCAACCCGGGTCCTCGAGTTGACGGTTGACGGTTTCGATCTCTACCCCGGCACCTACGCTGAATATCTTGAACATTTAGGTTGCGACCACTTAAGCGGCGATGATCCTGACAAGAGTAAAGCCAGCCCCACCCGGATGCGCGAGCTCAAAGAAAATGACAGCTCCAACAACAATAACAGCAGCCACTCAGACAATAAGCCAGCTCCTGCACCCCAAACTAAAAATCGCAAGAAAACCCAGCCGCAGGATAAAATTGCCCGCAAAAAACTCAGCCAGCAGCTCAAACCTCTAAAAAAAGAGAGTGGTGCCGCCGAAAAACTCTGTGAGGATCTCGAAAAAGAGAATGAAAAGTTCAACCAGATGTTCTCTCAGCCTGACTACTATTCAAGTACGGCTCCGGAAACAATTAAAAAACATGCGGCAGCAAAAAAAGAGTGCGAAGAAAAACTGAGTTGGTCCTACCATAAATGGGAGATGCTGAATCAAGATATCGAAAAATTAGAGTCTGAATTTAAGGGATAAAAGTGTTAAATAATGAGTGAATCAATCAGCCGGTCAGTCAGGTGCATAGACAATCCGCCGCTGCACATAATTCTTTTTGAGCCTGAAATTCCGGCCAACACCGGCAATATCGCTAGGCTCTGCGCGGCAGCTGAAATCCCCCTGCACCTGATTCACCCATTAGGATTTAAAACCGACGACCGCAACCTTAAACGAGCCGGCCTTGACTACTGGTCTGAGGTTGATGTTACCGAGCATGATAATTTCGCCGATTTTTTAAATATCTGGCAAAACTTGACAGCTTCACCTAAACCGATTATTGCTTTAAGTGCCAAAGCTGAAAAGAACTATAATAATATAAATGATTTCCCATTGGGCTCCGGCCTCCTTTTCGGCCCGGAGACCCGGGGCCTGCCGCAATCGCTGCTTGATAAATACCCTGCCTGCACGGTACCGATGACCGGCAAAGTCAGAAGTCTTAATCTCTCAACCACTGTCGGCATTGTCGCTTACCATTTTCTTCA
>JAOZKP010000003.1:18062-19860 GCA_029935295.1 bacterium
TTAATTTTTTTCACTTTATTTTTATCTTTTGACTTAAGTCAATGTTAAAGGAGCTTACTTTGACTAAATAAGGATTAAAATAATTAACTTTAACCATAAACCTCAAAGTTAAAAGGAGATTAACATGTTTTGTTTTCAATGTCAGGAAACTGCCAAGAACCAGGGTTGCACCATTAAAGGTGTATGCGGCAAACAGGAAGATACTTCAGGACTGCAGGATCTGCTGATTTTCAACCTTAAAGGTATCGCCGTTTACGGCAAAAAACTGCAGGAGTTTGGCGTTAAGGACAACGACACCGCCCTGTTTGTGGCCAAAGCTCTATTTACAACCATCACCAACGCCAACTTTGATAACGAAAGCCTCATTGCCTTCGTTAAAGAGTCACTTGAGCGCAAGAAAGCGATGCAGGCAAAATTCCAGAGTGCCTACAAAGCGAAAAATGGTCAGGATTTCACCGGTTCACTGCCGGAAGCTGCGACCTGGTTTAGCGACAGCACGGCTGAGTTTGCTGAAAAGGCCAAAAGTGTCGGTGTTCTCGCTACCGAAAATGAAGATGTCCGTTCATTGCGTGAACTTTTGATTCTGGGCCTTAAGGGAATTGCCGCCTACGCTGAACACGCTGCCACCTTAGGTTATGAAGATGACGGGGTTTACGCTTTCCTGATGGAAGCCCTAAATTCAACCACTGAAGATCTTTCAGTTGATGAGATGGTTGGCCTGGTTCTGAAAGCTGGTGAAGTTTCAGTCAACACTATGGCCCTGCTTGATAAAGCCAATACCACGACCTACGGTAATCCGGAAATCACCGAAGTCAACCTTGGCGTCCGCGGTAATCCGGGAATTCTGATCAGCGGCCATGACTTAAAAGATATGGAAGAGCTCCTGAAACAGACCGAAGGCACCGGCGTTGATGTCTACACCCATGGCGAAATGCTGCCTTGCCACTACTATCCGGAGTTAAAAAAATATGATCACCTGGTCGGTAACTACGGCGGCTCATGGTGGCACCAGAATCAGGAATTCGAGTCCTTTAATGGCCCGATTCTGATGACTACAAACTGCGTCATTCCTCTGAAAAAAGATAACACTTATCTCGATCGTCTCTTTACGACCGGGGTTGTCGGTTTTGTCGGCGCTAACCACATTCAGGAAAGATCTGCAGGCGGCAAGAAAGATTTCTCCGCCATCATTGCGAAAGCCAAACAGTGTGCAGCTCCGACCGAAATCGAAACCGGCAAGATTGTCGGCGGCTTCGCCCATAATCAGGTTCTCGCTCTGGCCGACAAAGTTGTCGCTGCGGTTAAATCCGGCGCAATTAAACGTTTCGTAGTTATGGCCGGTTGTGACGGACGCCAGAAATCACGCAACTATTTCACTGAAGTAGCCGAAAATCTACCGAAAGACACCATCATCCTGACTGCCGGCTGTGCTAAATATCGCTACAACAAGCTTAACCTTGGCGATATCGGCGGCATCCCCAGAGTTCTGGATGCGGGTCAGTGCAACGACTCCTACTCTCTGGCAGTCATTGCCCTTAAACTGAAAGAAGTCTTCGAGCTGGATGACATAAATGATCTCCCGATCTCTTTTGATCTCGGCTGGTACGAGCAGAAAGCGGTTGCTGTCCTCTTGGCCCTGCTTTTCCTCGGAGTCAAAGGCATTCGCTTAGGGCCCACCCTGCCCGCGTTCCTCTCACCGACTGTAGTTAATGTCCTGGTTGAGAATTTCAACATCAAACCGATCGGTACCGTCGAAGACGATATCGCAGCAATGATGAAAGGCGAATAACCGCCATAG
>JAOZKP010000003.1:19960-28803 GCA_029935295.1 bacterium
CATTAGACATAAAGAGCCGCAGATCGTGGAGACACTGTTTTTGTCCCCGACTGCGGCTCTTTTGTGTTCAATAAAAAAATTAGATTGTAAAATCAGGCCAATTTTGCTATCTTTTGCCAATGAATCGAATCAAACTTGAACTGCCCGCAGCGCAGCACTTCCTGTTCACCACCGAGATAACTCCTAGGATCAACGACATCAACTACGGCAACCATTTAGGCCATGATCATCTCATCTCATTGATGCATGAAGCTCGGGTGCGGTTTTTAAAAAAATATGATTTCAGTGAAATTGATATTGCCGGCACCAGTATCATCATGGCCGATCTTGCAGTCACCTATAAAGCTGAAGTTGCCTGGGGCGAACGACTGACTTTCGATATTGCCATCTACTCCCCGTCCAGTGCTGGCTGTAATTTCTTCTACCATATAAAAAATGCCGGCAGTGGCGCTGAAGTTGCCCGAGCCAAAACCGGAATCGTATTTTTTGATTATAAAAAGAAAAAAGTTGCCCGCATGCCTGAAGCTTTCGCTAAACTTTTCAGATAAAATCCGACACCTGGCCATTTAACCGGTTTTCAAACCAACAATCCCCAACCTTGACAACACTTACGTCTGGAATCCCGATGAACAGATATGCCGTAATTATTCTTATTGCCCTTTTGCTTGACTATCTGATTGGTTTAATCACCGATTACCTCAATTTGCGAAATCAGACAAGCAAACCACCTGCTGAATTTGCGGATCTTATCGATGAAAAAGAGTATCGTAAGAATCGTGACTACCTCCGGGTAAATACAATTTTCGGACAATGGGAAAGCCTTTTCTCACTGGTCATAACTCTGCTTTTCTGGTTTCTCGGCGGCTTTGATCTGCTCGATAAATGGAGTCTGGCACAGAGTGATGGCGGCAGGCTGGTTTCCGGCCTGATTTTTATCGGTGTGCTTCTACTGGCACGATCGTTGTTGAGCACTCCCTTTTCTACATACAGCACATTTGTTATTGAAGAGCGTTTCGGTTTCAACAAAACCACCTGGAAAACTTTTATAATTGACCGGATTAAAGTGATCCTCCTCTCCCTGGTTCTCGGAACCCCTCTCTTAGCCGGCATTATCTGGTTTTTCCAAAGCGCCGGTGATCTGGCCTGGCTTTACGCCTGGCTAGCAACTGCATTTTTCACTTTAAGCATTCAGCTAATTGCGCCGACCTGGATCATGCCGCTTTTCAATAAATTTTCGCCCCTGCCGGAAGGCGAACTTAAAGATAAACTACTCGCATATGGTGGACAAGTGGATTTTCCATTAACCAATGTCTTTGTTGTCGACGGCTCCAAACGTTCCGGCAAAGGCAATGCTTTTTTCACCGGTTTTGGCAAGCGGCGCCGGGTCGCCCTGTTTGATACATTAATAAAACAACACACTGTCCCGGAGCTACTGGCGGTTCTGGCGCATGAGATCGGCCACTACAAAAAGAAACATATCATCAAAATGACCACCATCTCAATAATCCACCAGGGAATCATTTTCTTTCTGATGGGCTGGTTTCTCAAACAGCCGGAGCTCTATCAGGCATTTTACATGGATAATGCCTCTATCGCCGCTGGCCTTATCTTTTTCAGTATGCTTTTCACTCCGGTTGAGATGATCCTGAACCCGCTTCTACAGGCCCTCTCCCGCCGCCATGAATTTCAGGCGGATAAGTTCGCGGCCGAGACAACCGGTAAACCGGAAATCATGGTAAATGCCCTGAAAAAACTGGCCCATGACAACCTTGCAAATTTGACACCACACCCGCTCTATGTGTTCATGCATTACAGTCATCCGCCACTGCTTGCAAGGATTAATGCATTAAGGAAATCAAGCTCTTAAAAACACCCTCTAAAAATATTGATTTGCCGGTTTTTCATGGGCAATGGTAAACTTGTTAATAACTTTCGATATTTAGCGCCTAATCACCCAATTTTTATAAGAACAAGTAATACAAAGATCGCAAAAACATTTTTTCTCAAAAATTATACCCCTGCAATATCAACTACTTACATTTATGAGATGACATAAGTATTAAGAATCAATAAAGATTTCCTAATTATCAACACCTCCTGTTAATTACGTGTTGACAACCTCCTTAAAAACTCGAAAAGCTTAATAATAAAAAGACCCTGGAGATACTTGATAAAGGTACTGGAGAATTTATGTATAAAAAAGTACAAAGCCAAAAAATAGGACCTGCGGCAACAGGCAGTTTTCGATCTTTTTTATTTCTGACAACCGTCCTGATTGTCCTCATTTCACTGCTGCCATCGATAAGCCCGGCTGAAACCTGCCGCTATGGCTTCCTTGAGGAAATAAACCGGCAAAAATACCCCTTTGCCCATGCAGTTCTGGCCCGGGAAATAGAACATATTGAATACCATGCCGATGGCTCCAAAGAAAGTCAGGACGATGTCTACATCACGGTGCTAGATGAAGAGGGTAAACAGAACCATAAAGTTTTAAGTTTCAGTGTCAACAAAGCTTATGGTCAACTTAACATTGAACTCTGTGAAATCATCCGGGATGGCCGGTCGAGTAAAATTGATATTGCGGCGCAGAGTCATGAAGAGGCAGCCGCCGGCAACAGCCGCAGCAACATTTACAACCCTCTGCAGAAAGTGATAAAATTGTTTCTACCAGGCCTGGAAATCGGCGACACCATCCATTATCGTCTTAAAAGCCGCCAATTCAAGCCAATAATTGAGAATCAGATTTACGGCTCAATTCTCGGGCAATACGATATTCCCATCCGCTCCTACATTTTCACTCTAACAACACCGACAGCCGGCAAACTTAACTGGCTGATTAAAGATGAAGTTGAAGGGAAAGTTACTTATCGCAAAACAGTGCTCCCCGGCAAAGCTGCAAAAACGATCCGATCGTGGCATTTCCAGAACGTACCACAAATCGTGCCGGAGCCGATGATGCCTTCGTTCAGGCGGGTAGCAATGCGGCTTCTCTATTCAACCCTGCCGGACTGGCAGGCGATCGCTTCCTGGTATGATGAGCTGGTGACGAAAAAACTTACCCCGAAAACCCTGTTAAAAGAGATGGTTGATAAACTTGTTGCCGACAAATCAGACCAAAACGAAAAGATGGCGGCCCTTTTTTACTATGTTGCCCGAGAAATCCGTTACCTTGGTGTCAGCGGCGAAAGTGAGCGCCCCGGTTTTGAACCACACGATGTCAACCTGACCTTCAGCCGCCGGCATGGGGTCTGCCGCGACAAAGCAGCACTTCTGGTCGCAATGCTACAATACGCAGGCTTTAATGCCAAAGCCGTCCTGATCCGGGTCGGCGATAAACTTGACTATGAGATTCCACTCCCTTATTTTAACCATGCGATTGTTGCAGTTCTGGACAACCAGGACAATGTGACTGACTTTCTCGATCCCACATCAGAAACCAGCCGTCAGTTTCTCCCTGATTATGAGCGTGAGTGCTCATACTTGGTAGCAGATCAGCAGAAAAGTGATCTCGGGTTGACCCCGCCGGTATCCCCGGAAAAGAACAATTTCAAACTGAAGATTGTTGAGCAGATCTCAGCTGTCGGTAACTCGCAAGGCACGCTCACTGTCAATTGCACCGGCTTCAACGACACATTGATGCGCTCGATCATGATGAATATGAGCAAAAAAGAGCAGGAACATTTCCTCGAAAGATTTTTTCTAAACCAATACAGCTCCCTGGAACTTAGCAATATTAAATGGTCTGACCCGGCAGATCGCAGTCAGAACTTCAATTTCTCCGGTGATTTTACAGTAAACACAGTAACGACAGTCTCAGAAAAAGAGAACCCAATCACATACCTGCAGCCGTTACTCTTTATTGCCAATCCCAGCCTGCTCGAACGTTGGATAATTAATCAAGCCAATATGACGAAACGCCACTACCCCATAAAACTCGGCTACACCTTCAGTACGGTGGCGGAAGAACATTTAACTTTCACGCAGCCACCGCAAAAAATTTATCTTCCCAAGCTCCAGAATCAGGAAAATGAGGTTTTTACAGCAACTCTCTCCTGCCGCCAAACCGCCCCCGGACAATTATTGATCAAGCGACGTTTTGTCATGAAAAAAACCGAAGTTGGCACCGATCTTTATCATCTTCTGACCAGCTTACAGAATTTCAAACGCAATTTGTCCCTGACACCAATAGTTATTGAAAATAAAAACTAGGATTATAAAAATGATTATTTTGAGAAAATTTTTCACCAGAATTGCATTTTCGCTGCTTATCAGCATTCTTTTATTTGCCGCTACCGGGGCGGCCGGCGCCGTCATCCCGACCCAAGACCTTCTGCAGGGTGCGGATGCAGTTAACCTTAAGATTGAAAAACACTACACAATTAACATCGATGGGTCTTACACCCTCAACATCTATATCAAACGCCGGATTTTAACCTACAAAGGTAAAAAGAATTATGCTGATTTCAAATTAAACTACAACCAGAGTCGACAACAGGTAAAGTTGCTCAAGGCACAAACGACAACCGACAAGGGGGATGTGCTGACGGTAAAACCCGAAGAGATTCATGACATCCCAGCTCCCTGGAACAGTGAAGTCTCTCTCTACTCAAAATCGCGGCAAATGGTTGTCAGTCTGCCAGCGGTTGAGCCCGGTAGTGAGATTGAAGTCGAACTTGAATTACAAAGTAAAAACGGTTTCTGGTGCCAGGAAAATTTTCGCCTAAACGATCCTATTCTCGATAAAACTGTAACAATTGATGCACCAGCTTCAATCAATCTCCATTCCCGACCCCCACACAATTTGAAACTTATACAACAGCAACAGAAAACCGACTCTGAAACGATAC
Source organism: bacterium (assembly GCA_029935295.1). Classification (GTDB taxonomy): domain Bacteria; phylum Desulfobacterota; class Anaeroferrophillalia; order Anaeroferrophillales; family Tharpellaceae; genus Tharpella. The sequence goes on from JAOZKP010000003.1 coordinate 24,808, forward strand.
GCTATCAATGGCAGGGTAAAAACATCCCGGCTTTGACTCCGGAAAGAGGGGCCGCCCCGCTGCTTGAACAAGGCTTCTGCCTTTTAATCTCAACTTTTTCTGATTGGAAACAGGTCGCCAAGCTATTTCAACAATCATTTATTAATGCGCAAGATATTAAAAGTGACAAAATATCCACCATCCAGTTTCACAATTCCAATCAAAACAACGATCCGATAAGCCACCAGCTATATCGCCAGATCCGCAAGCTCACCACTTATGAGATATCCTTTCAGGAAACTGACTGGAAAATCCAATCACCGGCAGAGACCCGGCGTTTAGGCTACGGCACCGACTGCGATTTAGCTCTGCTCTTTTCAACCCAGCTAAAACTGCGCCGACAGCCGGCAAGCATAGTTATGATTAACTCACAAAACCATTTTCTGGAAAAATTTGTAGACTTCCCTTATCCCGGCTGGTGGGATACAGCTCTGGTTAAAAACAGGACCAATTTCTTTCTCTTCTCCAGCGAAAAAGCCGCTCCCGGAATTACCGGTTATGATGGCCGAATTGGGCTTGACCTTGAATCAGGAAAAGTTATTAAAATCAAAGATCGAACCGCTAATCGAATCACCACCTGGTTGCAGCTTAATTTAATGCAGTTTCCCCATTGCCGGGGCGAACTTGTTTTCAAGCTAGAGGGTGCAGAAGCCACTGCCTGGCGGGCACAATGGCGGGATCTCTCTGATCCCGAAAAAGAGATTGCCGCACTTCAGCTTCTTCATCAAATTGATCCCGAAGCGGAATTTACTGAAAAAATTTCTATTACCGGCCTTAAGAATGATCGAAACCGTTTATCTTACAAATGTAAATTCAAATTGGAACTGGCCGGCACTAAACTCACTCACAACTCTCCGACACCGCAATATCTGTTACCAGTCAAAGCTCCGGAACTTCCCTTGCAATTGACATCAATGTTGAGTAATCGTCTCCAGCCTTTGACAATTGCGGACAATCTCGTAATTGTCAATCAGACCATAGTCCAACTTCCGAACGACTACACTTTCATTACAGCACCACCTGCAACCAGCGGCACCCTTCCAGGATTTTCATGGCAGATCAAATCAAAAATTAATCCTGCAAATAACAGGTTTACATACAACCGTGTTATCAATCTGTATCGGGAAATTATTCAAAGTCAAACCCCTGACTATAATAAACTTATCAACACTTCTCGCAGCCTTTTCCGCCCCGATGCTTTAAGGGTTATATTTTCAGTCAACACTGACGCTGACCGCAAGTAAATCCTCATACCAATACTAAAATAGTCGATGAAAATCAGGTAGTTTTTAGCTTGACAAATAAACTTTAACTCAGCTACTATTGAATAATTCATATATTGATATATCCATTATTCAACAAGGGAAAAGGCATGAAAATCGGCGAAAAGATGATTGAGTTTGCGGTTCGGCGCCCGAAAGCAATCACCATAACTATGGTTCTGGTAACCCTGATACTGGCATCATTGATCAGCCTGGTTAAAGTTGATACCGATCCGGAAAATATGCTCAGCCCGCATGAACCGGTACGCATTTTCCACGATCAGGTCAAAAAAGATTTTGATCTCTATGATGTCATTGTTTTAGGAATTGTCAATGAAACTGATCCCGACGGAGTTTTTAACCCGGGAACTCTGAGCAAAATTTCTGAATTAACTGATTTTATCCGTACCCTGACCTGGCCCGACCCAGAAGATCCTCAAAAAACCATCGGTGTTGTAAAACGCAACCTTATCGCTCCGGCCAATGTTGACAGTATTGAACAGGGCGGTCCCGGCCAGGTTAAGTTTTCCTGGCTGATGCAAAAACCGCCTGAAACCCGGGCAGAAGCCCTGGTTATTCGCGACCTGACCCTCAATAACCCACTCTTGAATGATACCCTGGTTTCCCGGGACGGCCGCGCTTTAGCCCTTTATATTCCCATATCCAGCAAAGATCTAGCTTACAAAATCAAACTCAAACTCGAAGAGAAAATTGCCGGTTTTTCCGATCCAGAACAATTTCATATCACCGGCCTACCGGTAGCCGAGGATACCTTCGGCATCGAAATGTTCATCCAGATGGCAATTTCGGCACCGGTTGCCATGCTGCTTATCTTCCTGCTGATGCTCTATTTTTTCCGCCAGCCCAAGCTGATTACTGCACCGATGGTTATTGCCATGGTTTCGGTCTTCTGCATTATGGGTCTCTTAATCGGCAGTGGCAACACCCTGCACATCATGAGCTCGATGATTCCAATTTTTTTAATGCCGATTGCGGTTGTCGACAGCATTCATATCCTCTCCGAATTTTTTGACCAGTACCAGACAACTAAAGACCGGCAGGCCACGATTAAACATGTAATGAGCAAACTTTTTGCGCCGATGCTCTATACCTCATTGACCTCCGCCGCCGGTTTTTTTTCGCTGGCCCTGACCCCAATTCCACCGGTGCAGGTTTTCGGTCTCTTCGTCGGGTTCGGTATTCTTTTAGCCTGGCTTCTGACCATGCTTTTCGTCCCGGCCTATATCATGCTGCTCAAGGAATCGAGCCTCAGCGGTTTCGGCGCCGGCGGCAGCAAAGCAAAATCGGATAAACCCGGCCTGACTGATCATCTGCTCGAAAATGTGAGCCGCTTCACTTACAACCAGTCAAAATTAATTCTGGTTGTAAGCCTGCTGATTCTAATTATTTCCGGTTACGGTATCAGCCGTATAAAAATCAACGACAATCCGGTTAAATGGTTTACCAAAAGCCATCCGATTCGGGTAGCTGACCGGGTTCTCAATAATCATTTTGGCGGTACCTATGAAGCCTACCTGGTAATTGATCCCGCTCAATCCGACAATAAACAAACCAGCAGTGCTATCCTGCAGCAACTTCAGCAAAAGATCGCCGGGATATTGACCGACACCGCCAATGATCAGCAAGTTATGCAAGCTTTCAATCAGGTTGCAGGTAAACTGAAAGTAAGTTCAACCCCGCCGGAGAAGTTTCTGGAGAAGTTTGATCAACAACTCCAGGATATTCAGAATCAAGCTGAGGATGATGATCTTTACGATGCTTGGTCACCAGTAATCGAGGTGGTTGAAAATGCTCTGCAGGCGAAAGAGATTTTCAAGAATCCTGCCGTCCTTAAATATCTGGATAAATTGCAGGAGGAGATGAAAACCCACCCGATGGTCGGCAAAAGCAACTCAGTCGTCCAGGTGGTGAAAAAAGTCCATCAGGAACTATTCTCCGGCAATCCGCAGGAGTTTAAGATTCCCGCCAGTCAGGCGGCCGTGGCTCAATGTTTGATCTCTTTTCAGAACAGCCATAAACCGGACGACCTCTGGCACCTGGTAACACCCGATTATCGACGAGCCAACCTTTGGGTGCAGCTTCATTCCGGTGACAATCAGGACATGGAAGAGGTTATCAGAATCGTCAATCAGTATGTAACGGTCAACCCGCCGCCGGTACCGTTGCAATTTCGTTGGGCCGGTTTGACTTACATCAATGTTGTCTGGCAGGATAAGATGGTTGCCGGCATGTTGAAATCACTCTTCGGCAGCTTTATCATCGTTTTCATTATGATGGCAATTCTTTTCCGATCGCCGTTCTGGGGCTTGCTGGCAATGATTCCGCTGACACTAACGATCTCTATGATCTACGGCTTAATCGGCCTGATCGGCAAGGATTACGATATGCCGGTAGCGGTTCTCTCCTCATTGACTCTGGGGCTGGCAGTCGATTTTGCCATCCATTTCCTTGAAAGATCGCGAATGACGTATAAGGAGTGCGGCAGCTGGCAGAAATCGGTCGGCATTATGTTCGCTGAACCGGCCCGGGCGATTACCCGCAATATCATTGTTATCGCCGTTGGTTTCACCCCTTTAATCCTGGCGCCGCTGATGCCATATAAAACAGTCGGAGTTTTCCTGGCCAGCATCATGCTGATCTCTGGCCTGGCAACCATTATAATTCTCCCGGCACT
>JAOZKP010000003.1:28903-31365 GCA_029935295.1 bacterium
ACTGTCAGTAACAGAGATCGTTAAACGTGCCAATCTGGCAGCCTACTATGCCGGTGACGATGGCCGGGCAACTGTTAAGATGACAATTACCGATTCCCAGAAAAGAGTCAGAGAACGGGAATTCACCATCCTCAGACTAGACCAGGAAGATGGCGGCCGACAGATGTTTTTTGTCTATTTCAAAAAACCCAACGATGTTAAAGGCATGGTTTTCATGGTGCACAAGCATATTGACCGGGATGATGACCGTTGGCTCTACCTGCCGGCCCTGGATCTGGTTAAACGGATTGCCGCATCTGATAAAAGAACCAGCTTTGTCGGCTCTGACTTTTTCTACGAAGATGTCTCAGGCCGGGGCTTAAATGAAGATAAACATAAGCTGATTGAAACCACTGACAAATATTACATTCTCGAAAACAGGCCCAAAGACCCGGACAGTGTCGAATTTTCGAGCTATAAAATCTGGATAGACCGACAGAATTATATTCCCGTTAAAGCTGAGTACAAAGATAAGGAAGGCCAGCTCTACCGCCGCGTCACGGCTCTGGAGATCAAAGATATTTCAGGATTCCCATCCGTCACTAAATCCCGGGTCGAAAATCTGGCCAGCGGCAGTTCAACTGTCAGTGAATTTAGTCGCATCAAATATAATATCGGCCTGAAAGATAAACTTTTCAGCGAACGCTACCTGCGCCGGCCACCGCGTCAAGCCCGGAGATAGCTGAATAGTTACTTTAATTTTTGGGTTTCTCATCATGAGCCAAAACAGCCGACACTTTCAAAGATTAACCGGACTTTCTCTTACCCTGAGTCTAATTCTGATTTTTCTGGTCGGCTTGACGCTGGCGTCTGGGGTCTGTGCGGAAACCTTTTTGAGCAAGTTCAACCAACACCTTGATGATGCCGGCATTGAATATCACGGGTTTATTGATGCCCGGGGCGGCCGTCGCATTGTCAACCCGGTTAAAGAACAGGGTACATCAATGCTGGAAACCCGGCTTCAACTCGAAGTCGATTACGATTTAGAGTGGGCTGTCGGTAAATTCAAATGTGATCTCTACGCTGACGCCGTCGAACAAAAAGCGGGATGTGATCTTCGCGAAATTTATCTCCTGGGTTCACCGCTGGAATTTGCCGATCTCAAAATCGGCCGTCAAGTTTTGACCTGGGGCACCGGCGATCTGCTTTTCATCAACGATCTTTTCCCGAAAGACTGGCAGGCATTTTTTATCGGTCGGGATGATGAATACCTGAAAGCCCCGGCTGATGCCGCCCGTTTAAGTCTCTTTTTTGACTGGGCCAATTTCGATCTGGTCTACATGCCCCGTTTCAATCCCTCAAACTATATCGATGGCGAACGCCTCTCCTACTGGTCACCGACATCCGGGAAGATTGTCGGCCGCAACCAGACTCTGAAAGAACATGATCGTTCAAGCTGGTTTGCCAACGATGAAATTGCCCTGCGTCTCTATCGCCGTTTCGGCCCAGTCGAAACGGCTCTATATCTCTATGACGGTTACTGGAAAACCCCTGAAGGGATGAAAACCGACGGCAAACTTTTCTTCCCGCGTCTGCGCTCTATAGGCTTTAGTCTCCGCGCCCCCTTAGCCGGCGGCCTGGCCAATTTTGAAGCCGGATACTATGATTCACTTGAGGATGGCTCAGGAAAAGACCCGATGGTCCGTAATTCTGAATGGCGGCTGCTCATAGGCTATGAACATGAATTAATGCCGGATCTTACCGGCGGTTTCCAATATTACCTGGAAGCTATGGATGATTACCATAACTACGAAAAAAACCAACCCCCTGGGGTCCCTGAAAAAGATGAGTTTCGGCACCTTTTGACCCTACGCCTGACTCAACTCATGCTGCAACAGAACCTTAAAATCTCCCTCTTCATCTACTACTCACCTTCTGACAACGACAGTCACGTCCGCCCGCAGATAAGCTATAAACTCACCGACAACTGGCTTCTTTTAGGCGGCGCCAATCTTTTCTACGGTAAAGACGAATATACATTCTTCGGCCAATTTGAAGACAACAGCAACATCTATACTGGCTTGCGCTACAGTTACTGAGTAATTTTTGCAGCAGCCACCCGGCAGTCTGAAACAGAGCCTTATCGGCCGACGCCAGCCGCTCCCAAAAATCTAGATTAACAATCATAACCGTCTCGGTCAAAACATGCTGGGTTTTAGTCATGAAATGGTTGATCTCAGGAAATCCAACCAGGATTGAGACAAAAAACAGATTATCCTGACCATCAGCACGGCATGGGCCGTCAGCAGATCTAGAAACAGAAAAGGCAGGTCAACAACGCCGATCTCAGGTACAAATTAACAAGTACGGACGTGGTAATCACGGCCATAGGAAGGTCCCGGTCTGCACCTGCTCGGCCAGATAATGGCGAGTTCTGTGCCTCACCTTTTTAACAACTTAGTGCTAAAACACCCACAAGTCAA
>JAOZKP010000303.1 GCA_029935295.1 bacterium
GTCAGGCTTGACTTATGGGTATTATGTCAGTAGTTTGTTAGCTGCTTCAATAACCTTGGCAGCGGGCAGTTCATCCATGCAGGCACGGGTTTTATTCGGGCAGCTGCGGCTGCCGTGGCGGGCACAGGGGCGGCAATCAAGGTCTTTTTTTTCAACAATCAGAGCCTGGTTCTGCCAGGGGCCGAAACCGAATTCCGGAACAGTGGCACAGAAAATGGCTACGGTCGGAACTTTACAGGCCGAGGCCATATGCAGGGCCATACTGTCGTTGCAGATCATAATCTTAGCGTGTTTCGTCAGGTAGAGAGCTGTATTGAGATTTCCGCGTCCAGCGAGATTTATAACCGCAAGATCGCCCGCAACTTTACGACAGACTTCCATCTCATCGGCACTCCCGGTCAAGACTACCTGGAGTCCCTTTTTTATTAGATAAGCGGCAACCTGATGATAGCCGGTGGCCGACCAGCGTTTGGTCTCCCAGGCACTGCCGGGAACGATCAGGGCATAACAGCCGGGCGGAGGCAGCACTGCTTGCAAATCTATATCGAGCTCGTCTTTCTCCGGGGCAAAAAGCCTGAGTTTGTCGGGTAATTCATTTTCTGAAAAATGGTTGCTGATTAAGGCAAGGTTCCGCAAAACATCATGTTGATTTTGAGGCCGGATTTGGGTGTCATTGTAAAGAAAAGCAAGTTTTGCGTTTTCAAAAGCGATTCGCTGTGGAATCCGGCTTAATTTAAGGAGAAGAGCGGTTCGCGCTGAACGGTGCAGGGAATAGACAATTTTAAAGTTGAATTTGCGTAATTTTGCCGCCTGACGAAACAGTCCCCGGATGCCTTTCTCTGGACCTCGTTTTGCAAACGAAATAATTCCGCTCAGAAGAGGATCGCGCTTAATCAGATCTGCGGCTAAAGGGGTAGTCATCATCCAGAGTTCAGCTTCTGGATGAAGTTTTTTCAGGGCCGCAATCAGCGGGGTTGAGAGAATAGTATCGCCTAAGAAACTGGTCTGAACCAGCAGAATTTTCATCGCGGTCCCCGGCGTTGGAATTCTCGGTAGAGGGCTTGTCCCCGTTTTTCGACCGCCTGCCAGAGTGATCTGTTCTGGCTCCAGCTTTCCTTTAAAGGACGTTGACTGTATGTCCTGACAAAACGCAGGCGATCGCGGAATGTCAGGCCGATATCAAAACTTGAAAAATGGAGGGCGGCAAGATCTTTAATCTGCCAGCGGCGGGGTAATTGCCGACGTTGCCGGACCCGGTGTAGATCAATCAGATGCAAGGTTGGATTTCGCGGGTCAGGAACAATTCCGTTTTTAAGTTGCAGAAGGAAATGGCAGATATAGAGATCGCAGTGATTAAGCCCGGTCCGATGCATTACTCCGGTGATCCGGGCAATTTCATTAATCAGGGCTCGTTTCAGATCCGGTGCAGGGGGATTCGTGGGCCAGTCGCGGCAGTAATCTTCGAGACTGATACAATTTATAAGATCTTCGGTGATGATAAACGATTGTTTACTAACCGGATTGGTGCCTCGGCGGCCATAGGCGATCAGCGGGGTGGTCGGGATATTTAATTCTTCCAGCAGTTTTATTGCCTGCCACTCATTTTCGGCACCGCTCACAGGCCACTTGAAACGGAACAGGTTTTTCAAAAACCGGCGCCAGCCGAGACCGTGGTGCAGTTTTGCGAAATAGCTTTCCCCATCTTGGGTGAACTGCAGGGTCCGGCGCCCATCTTTATGGCGGTAAATCTTGCCGTCTAGCGCAAAAATTTTGCTTAAGGGTTCATCTTTAAGCCATCCCTGTCGCCAGGTGTCGGGAATCTCAAGAATGTCGGAGGTTTTATTGGGGTTCATTAAAAATACTCAGATTGATTTTGAATTGAGAGGCTCTTTTAACATAAAAAAGTGGGTTGGTGAAATAAAATCCTGCTTTTCAAGCAAGCCTTTAGTTGAAATAGATGTTCATGGTGTGTTAATGAGGGCTCGCAATTGCAACCCGCAATATATGATAATTTACAAATTAAATTCAAGGTACAGATTATGAGTGAAGAAGTAAGAGTTCGTTTTGCACCGAGTCCGACAGGTTATCTCCATATCGGCGGTGCCCGCACCGCAATTTTAAACTGGCTTTATGCCCGGCAGAACAGTGGTAAACTGATTTTGCGGATTGAGGATACTGACACCGAGCGTTCGACCAGCGAGATGATTCAGGGAATTTTGGACGGTATGGAGTGGCTCGGAATTGATTGTGATGAAGGGCCCTATTATCAGAGTGATTTCATTAAGGAACATATCTCTGCCGCTGACGCTTTGCTGGCTTCAGGACATGCCTACAAATGTTTCTGTTCGAAAGAGGATCTTGAGGCAAAACGCGAAAAAGCTAAAGCCAATAAAGAGGATTTTCGTTATGATCGTACCTGCCGGAAATTATCAGCCGCAGAAGTGGCTGAACGTGAAGCAGAAGGCCAGCCTTATGTTATTCGTTTAAAGGTCCCCGAAGGTGATGGCGCAGTGGTTTTTGATGATGCGGTTTATGGGACGATTAGCAAACGCTATAAGGATATTGAGGATTTTGTGATTGTCCGGGCTAACGGCCAGCCACTCTACCTTCTTTCAAATGTGGTCGACGATGCCAGAGATCGGATCAGTCATGTTATTCGTGGTCAGGACGGTCTTGGTAACACCCCCAAACAGATTCTGCTTTATCAGGCTTTAGGTAAGAAACTGCCAATTTTTGCCCACATGAGTTTGACTCTTGACCCGAAAAAAGCCAAGATTTCCAAGCGGACACATGGTGAATTGGTGGCGATTCATTTCTATCGTGATCACGGCTTCCTGCCTTGGGCCCTGGTTAATTTTCTTGTACTTCTGGGCTGGTCAAATCCTGAATCGAGAGAGGTTTTTTCTTACGAGGAGTTGCTTGAGACTTTTTCCTTTGCCGGGATGAATCGTGCTAATTCGATCTTTAATGTCAACAAGAATGACCCTAAATTTATTACCGATCCTAAAGCCATTAATATGAATGCTCACTACATCAAAACAATGGCGCTTGCGGAACTTGAGCCCTACGTCAAGGCGGAGCTGGAAAAGGCCGGTTTGTGGCGGGATGAATATGCGGGCATTAAGCAGGAGTGGTTTCTGCATACAGTCGATTTGATTCGGGCCCGCTATCATCTCCTGACCGATTTTGCCACTTTGGGCAAACCCTATTTCAGTGATGAAATTCAGTATGAGATTGAGCCCAAGGCCCGGAAACGTAATCTCGATAAATTCCCCGCTCTCAGCGAGTGGCTGCCGCAGTTGGCCGACAGGCTGGAGCAGCTTGATGATTTCAGTGAATCTGCAATTGAGGATCTGATGCGGGCTTTAGCGGAAGAGGTCGAGGTTAAACCCGGCGCGATTATCAACGGAGTCAGAACCGTGATTACCGGTCAGCTGGCCGGGCCGGGTCTGTTTGAGATTGTTACCACCATCGGCAAAGATAGAGTGGTTGCGCGTCTGCGCAATACTCCAAATTTGTATTAGAAACTTTTTTACCACCTGTTTTTCAGGTCGAACTTTGCTTCGCCCT
>JAOZKP010000304.1 GCA_029935295.1 bacterium
TCATTGGCGAAACCACAAAAATCGGCAAACGGGTGCGCATCTATCAGGGGGTGACTCTGGGCGCTCTTTCACTCCCCCGGGATGCCGGCGAGAGCCTGCGTAACACCAAACGTCACCCGACCATTGAAGATGAGGTCGTAATCTATGCCGGAGCTACAATTTTAGGCGGCAATACGACAATCGGTGCCCGTTCGGTTATCGGCGGCAATGTCTGGCTCACCGCATCGGTTCCGCCGGACACCAAAGTTCTACAGAAGAGCCAGCAACCAAGCTACCGCGAAGAAGACAACCGCCCGAGCCAGGGTTAAGTTTAATCTCGCCCGGAAACATTACTATCGATGTCACTACGAATTTTACCTGAAGAGATTAGGAAAGAGCTTGAAAATGCAGTGGCTCTGCACCAGCGAGCGGTATCAGATTATGCAAAGTGTCTGGAATTCAATAAAATCATGGCCGGTCTGCTGGACAAACTTGAAGATTGCGGCAGCTCTAAACTTGCCGACAAAGTTATGGGAATCCTGATTGAGTGCAACCCCAAGGAGGGCAGCCACTGCGATCAGGCAACTCAGATAGGCAATCGAATAAATTCTTTAGTAATGAAATAACTTCTCATCCCGAAACTTTTACCACCACATGAATAATTGATTTAACATGAATATGTTTACGTACCGCTGGCGATTACTGCTGATTGTCGGGGTCATTCTGATCGCAGGCTTCACCGCTGTCAACTTTGCCAGCTACTACGTCTCCAGTAATTCGGTACGCTCGGCGCTCATCAACAATGAACTCCCGCTAACCAGCAACAACATCTATTCCGAGATTCAGGCCAGCCTGCTCCGCCCCATATACATTTCCTCACTTATGGCAAATAACACATTTCTCCGGGACTGGATCATAACGGGAGAAAAGAATAGCAATCAAATAACTAAATATTTAGCCGCAATTCGCGCTCGCTATGCAGTCTCCTCTACGTTTCTGGTCTCAGCCAAAACCTACCGCTATTACCATTTTGACGGGATTCTCAAAAGTGTAACCAAAAACGTCCCGCAGGACAGCTGGTTCTTCAGCATGCAGCCCTACCCGGAAAATTATCGAATCGATGTCGACAACGACGAGGGCAACCGCAATCATCTAACTATTTTTATCAACCACAAAGTTTTTGACTACAAAAACAATTTTATCGGAGTGACCGGACTCGGCCTTGACGTCGGCAGCGTTGCGCGAATGATTGATCGCTACCGCCAGGACTATAAACGCAACATCTTTTTTGTTAACCGCGACGGCTTGATTAAAAGCCACCCGGATGAATCAATAATTGACAAAATTAATATTAAAAATATGTCGGGGATTGATAAGGTTGCAGGTAAAATATTAGATGGCAAGAATGGTTTTCTGATCTATAAAAAGGGTCAGGATAATATTCTGCTCTCGTATCGTTTCATCCCCGAACTTAACTGGTTCCTGCTGGTTGAACAGACTGAGAGTGGTGTCCTGAAACCACTGCGCCGGGCTCTATATCTCAACCTGTTGATCAGTGCCGGTATAACTCTACTGGTTTTGGGCATCGGCGGTTTCACAGTCAACCGCTTCCAGTCCAATCTTGAAAACATGGCAAAAACAGACAAACTTACCGGCCTCATGAACCGGCAATATTTTGATGTCATCTTCGCCCACGCTTTAGACAATATCGGCCGCCACACCACAGGTCTTTCCCTGGCCATATTTGACCTGGATAATTTCAAGAAGATTAATGACAGCAAAGGCCATCTGGCAGGTGACAAATGCTTACAGACAACGGCAAAACTGGCTCAGGCCCAAGTGCGAAAGAGCGATGTTATTGCCCGCTGGGGCGGAGATGAATTTGTCATTCTACTGCAAAAATGCGACATTGAGACCGCAAACCGCCTACTAAATGAGATCCGCGAACAAATTGCTGAAACATTTAGCAACGACAATATTCAGCTCTCAATAAGTGCCGGCATCGCCGAATACCGATCCGGAGATACCTGTGACACACTTCTGGCCCGGGCCGACAAGCATCTCTACCACGCCAAACAACAAGGCCGCAACCGGGTAGTCGGTCCAATTCTGATGAACTCGTAAATTGTTGCTTGACTCTTAAATATTAAACGTGTAGCAATCGACCGATATTTTAACGCCTGTCACCTGCCGCAGGCGCTTGCCCACAAATCAGCACTCTTTTTAGGAGCGCTGAAAACAATTACCCCGAAGGTCTGTTGCCATGATATTTCGCTCCTTCCCGCCCGTTAGAATTGCGGGCTTGATTTTGACAATACTTTTTTCCGGTACATTTGCACTTTTTGCCCCGGCAACCATTAACGCAACTGAAACCTATTCATTGTCTACATGTATTGACACTGCCTTAAAAAGCCACCCGCGGCTTCAGGTTCAATATTTTCAAACTGTCAAAGCCATGGAACTCGGCAAGGTCGCCAAGACTGAATTTCTTCCCAAACTCGAGGCAGGCTATTCATATATGTACCGGGACAAAATCAACTCTTACGACATTGCCGGCACCAGCTTCCCTGCCAACACCAACGATGTCTACAATCTCGATATCACCATAACCCAACCGCTCTTTACCGGCTTCAGCATTATCGAAAACTATCGCTTAGCCCAACTCGGCATTAAACAGGCCGAGGCGGAAGAAAAACTGGCCCGCCTGGAAATTATTTACGAAACGGTCGCAGCTTACTTCAACTATTTAAAACAGACCAAGTTCACTGAGACTGCGGCCCGGATGGTCGAACGTCTCAAAGCCCAGGCCCACGATTCCCAGCTTTTCTTCGACAACGAGCTGATCCCTTTAAATGAACTGCTCTACTCCAAAGTAAAACTCAGCCAGGCCCACCAGCAGCAGCGGCGGGTTGAGACCCGCCTTAAACTCACCCAGGCCGAACTTGCTACGATAATGCAGATTGGCCGTGACAGCCAGTTCACAGTCGTCGATGAACCGAATAAAAAACTGCCGGATCTATCTCTGGCACAGGCTACCGGCACCGCGCTGACAAAAAGACCGGAACTTACTCTCTCCAATTATGCTATCACCTCCGCCGGACACCAGGTAAAACTAGCACAGAGTGACTACTACCCGGCCCTGGCATTAACCGCCAACCATCACCGCATGGGTGATCAGTTCGATGTCAACGGTGACGACATCACTTCAACCCCGTACAACACGACAATCGTAGTTGGAGCTACCTGGAAACTCTGGGAGTGGGGCCGCAGCAATCACATGGTCAAAAGCGCTGAAGCTGAAGTTGAAAGTGCCCGCCGGCAACTCAAAGAAGTTGCTGATGAAATTGCCATGGAAGTTAAAACTAACTTTGAAAATGCGATGACCTCATACAACAATATTGCAACTGCGGCTGAAGAGGTTGAGCTCGGCAAAGAGAATTACAGGGTAACCAAGTTGAGATTTCAGAACCAGCTCAGTACCGCGACTGAAGTTCTCGATTCCCAGGCCGCTCTGACTGAAGCGGAAGCCAGCTACTATAATGCTCTCTATGAATATAACATCCAGCTCGCCGCTCTGGCCCGGGCCGC
>JAOZKP010000305.1:0-3235 GCA_029935295.1 bacterium
GGACACTGACTGAATCTTTTCCGGCAGAAAAACCGTCGCCGTGTGACTGCAGCGGGGACATCTGACGGAGAAGCTTTTAATCGAACTTGTCAGGCGACTCTCATCAATTTTCAACCGGCTGTTACAGCTTTCACAAACAACAATCATCGCAGCTCCTTTCCGGACATAATGGAGATAATTGCTTGAGGTAGTTCTGACTCATCCAATATCGTATTTACAACGCCCAGCTTTATCGCATTGTCAGTAAGGTTGGGATAGACACAGGTCTGAGTATCCTGCGCCATGGTCACCCCGGACACTTCCTGAATCCGAGCCAACCCCTCAGCCCCATCCGTACCAATACCGGTCAGAAGAATTCCGACCGTATTCTGCTGAAAAACATCAGCCGCCGAAATAAAGAGCTGATTCAGGGGTTCACAGCTGTTCTCAACACTCTGTAAAGAAATTGTTCCATCAGATTGTTTCAGAACTTTGGCACTTTTCTGACAGGAACTGATATAACAAACCCCCTGTTTCAGAGCCATTTCATCCTGGACGGCACAGATTTCCCAGGGCACCAGCATATCAAAGCGCTCAACGAAAGCACTGATAATTTTAGGTGCCATCTCGACCACCACGACTACAGCTGCTGGTAGCGTCGGCGGCAGGTTGGCCAACAGACGGATAATTGTGTTAGGGCCGCTCAATGTCGTGCCCAAAGCCAACAGATATTCCAGCGGCCGGTAGCCGTAACGCTCAAGATCATCACTACTCTTCCATTGCGGCAGGCGAACGCGCCGGACATTCTCAAGGTTGACTTCACTAGCCAGCTTGATCCGGTCAATCAAATGCTGCCGTGAACTATCAATATCGGTCGATACTGCACCGGAAGGTTTCGGGATAAAATCAACGACCCCCAAGCGCAAAGCATCAAAAGTAATGGCACCATCACTGAAAAGCGAGCTCAGAACCACAACCGGCACCGGTGATTTAATCATGATGTGACGGATACTGGTAATTCCATCCATAACCGGCATATCGATATCCAGGGTCACCACATCCGGCTGCAACTTTGCAATCTGCTCCAGACCTTCCTGGCCGTTGGCGGCGGTGCCGACAACTTCAATTTGGGCATCACTCTCAAGCATACTGAGAAACGCTTTGCGCATAAAAGCCGCATCATCAACAATCAGCACCTTTATTTTTTTTGCCAATACCACTTCTGCAAGCAGCTCAGGATTGGAGTTTTTCTCATTTGTCATCACATACGCCTTTCTCATTCACCGGCAATTTTCAAAGCAGTCTCAAACTGAAATTCCCGGGACCAGTTAGCCACCGCCCCGGCAATCGCCTCCGGCCGGAGTTCTTTATCAATAAGCTTTTCCTGAGTGATTGCGGGCATAAAATCGGAGAGCATACAACTTGAACGCTCCTGCGCAAAAATTGAGCCGCCCTTCTCCCGGACATAACGTAGACCATCGAGGTTGCCGGTATGAGCTCCGGATAGCAATATAACCAGTAAACGATCACGAAAAACATCTGCTGCCGAGAGCAAAAAAAGATCAAAATAACCCGGGCCGTATTCAGAATCATCATCTCCCTGCAGAGATCTCACTGAAACTGAATTTCCGGTCGCCTGCAGCAGCAGTGAACGTTTTTGTGAGTCCATATAAAAACTGCCGCTGTGCAACGGTGCCACATCGCCTATCGGGGTTACCTGCGATTGACACAAACAACCAAGATGCTCGGACATCGCCGACAAAAATGCTACCGGAATCGAGTTCAGACAGACAAAAGCAGATCTGCTTTCTGCCGGCATACCGCTGGCCAGATGATATAACGCACCATGACCGCTGCAGCCTGAGGAGATGACTACCAGTTGTTCTGCCACTTGAGAAGTGTGATCCGGACTCTGGTTGGAGCTTACCACCGGCATCTGCCGGGGTTGACGAAAACGTCGGAAAACCGAGGTATTCGCCATTGCCGACCGACGTACCCGCTCTACTATCTTCCGTTGCTGCAGCAAAAAATCTCCACCCCGGACCGGTTTACTAATAAAATCAACTGCCCCAAGATCAAGCAGGGAAAGAATTGTTTCCGGAGCCCGACTACCGACGTTACTCATTATCACAATGGGGCAAGGGCTTTTAATCATAATATGCTTTATGGTAATTCTGCCGTTCATAATCGGCATATTTACATCCAGCAAAATCAGATCAAACTGCAATACTGCCATCATTTCCAGAGCTTCTTTACCATTATGGGCAATCCCGGCAATCTCAATATCTCCGGCTACCTTCAGCATTGCCGACATGATTTTAGCCATTATCATAGAATCTTCAACCATCAATACCCGCAACTTTGAGATCTCAGCCGCAACGGCTTCGACCGGCTCCAACGCCTCATCCGGATCAGACATTCTACTCGATTCATCAATCAGCCGAGCCGCCTCAAGCAACAGATACTGATAGTTTACATTGATAGTAACAATACCCTCAGAGATCCCATCCTGGGTTTCAAAGGCCCCGTTATGCCAGGTCATAATCGAATAAAAAGCCTCTTCCCCCTGGACCTCGCCACAAGTTGCGTGAACAATCTCCCCCTCCTGGATAAAAATCCGGCCTTGCCGCATTTCGTTGTTCACCAGGATCGTAATAGTAGCCCCGGAGAGACAACACATCTGAATCAGATCTTCAATCCGGACAATCTTGAGGGTACCGGTAAAACCCTGATTTTGTTTGTGCTGTGACAACTCTTTAATCAGGTGACCAAGTGAAAGCGGCTCAAATGGCCTTCCGAGAATATGCAGACATGGATGCGCGGGAATGGCACTGCGAATCCGGTCATTGTCAGGAGGTAAAACGAGAATGATTTTAAGCTGGGGATAGTCAGCAGTAATTTTTTGCAAAAACTGCTGCGGAAATTCGATACAATCTTCAACAAACAGAGCTACTAAAAAAATCTCTTCGCTGGCAATAATTGTGAAGGTCTGGTCGTCAGCCAACGCCGTAAAGATTTGATAGGAATCAGAGCCTTCACAGAGAAAATCGGTCAGGGACTCGACAACCCGGGAGTCGCAGTTTAGGATGAGAATTTTTTTCAAGCCGCTACTCATAAGGGTTGTCCATATCGTAACTGTTTACTATCGTACCTGTCTTGATCTGACACCTGCAACATCCTGGATATCGAAATTCTTACCCGGCCAAACACGAACTTTTCACGAAGGCATTAACCTCTGTTTTTGGCTTTGCGGTGT
>JAOZKP010000305.1:3245-3567 GCA_029935295.1 bacterium
TGGAAAGGTTAATCAGCTCGTAAACGTCAAGAATAAGCGAGATGCGCCCATCACCGAGAATGGTAGCGCCGGAGAAACCACTTTTTTCCTGGATATAATCTTCCAGCGGCTTAATAACCACCTCCTCCTGACGCAGGAGTGCGTCAACAATCAGACCCATCCGCTTCATGCCAGTACTCACCACGACAACATAGGCCGGCAGACGCTCACGCGCAGCACTTTTAAGGTTGAAGAGGTCCGCCATATGCACCAGCGGCAGCGTGCTCCCTCGAAAGGACATAACTTCGACCCCTTCAATCGTCGAGATCTGATCCGGAAAGAG
>JAOZKP010000069.1:0-9099 GCA_029935295.1 bacterium
AATACTAAGTGTATGCCTGCGCTTATTGTCAAAAAATGCCTTGATCTGAGAAAAAAATCCTATTCTCGGACAGCCTCCTGGAAGTATTGAAGGTAAGATGATTACCATTCTCGGGGGAGAGATGCTGTGTGCTTTGGGCTCTAAGCCGCAGCGGCTTGAAGCTCTGCGGGCTGGCAGAAGCCGGCCGGAATCGGTAAAAGTTAATGTTGGCGGCAGTGAATTAGAATACCCTTATCATCGTATCGATAACTTTCCAAGAATCAGCGATCACAAAATAGTTGCCGGTTATTTGCAGCAGGTTATCGGTAATTTACTGCAAAATCATCCCGCAGTTACAGCCTCTGATCCATCCCGAATCGGTCTCTTTCTGGGCTCATCATCAATTGACTACTCCTTAGCCTGGCCGATTGAAGAGGCCGTTGACGACAGCTTTGCCGCCCGTTGTCAACGGCAGCGGGTTGGCGGCGGTAATTATCTTGAGGATTTGCAGCGATATTCCGGTTTCTCTGGCCCCGTGTTGACTTACAATACCGCATGTACCTCAAGTGCCAATGCTCTGCTCGGGGCAGCCTCGCTGTTGGCCAGTAAAATCATCGATTATGCAATAGTTTTTGGTTTGGAGCTCTATTCGCCGACGACCTTGGAGGGTTTTTCTCTGCTTCAGCTTCTGGCCGATTCCGCGGCCCGTCCCTTTGCGCAGGACCGTAATGGAATTGTTCTGGGGGAAACGGTTAGTGCTTGTCTGTTGAGTCGTGATGATGTCGCCCCGGCGAAGTGGTGGTTACGGGGTGGAAAAAGTGGTTGTGATACGACCAGTGTGACCGGAGCTGATGTGAGCGGTTCCGGTTTTGCCAAAGTTATGCACGGTGCTTTGCAGGAGTGTGGACTTAAGCCGGAAGGTATTTCCCTGGTTAAAGCTCACGGTACTGCCAGTGACCTCAATGACCGGGCCGAGATGCAGGCGATGAACCGGGTTTTCCCGACAATCCCGCCCTATCTTTCGTTGAAACCGTATATCGGTCATACTTTGGGCGGCTGCGGCGTCGCTGAACTGCTGCTTATGTTTGAATCTGTGGATGCCGGCTTTGTCCCGGAGTCGCTAAGTTTTTCTCCTCTGGATTGCGAATTCGCTCAACCTCCGATTTCTGAAAATCGGGCACTTGTCAGCGGAATTTTCATGCTTAACTATTTTGGCTTCGGTGGCAATAACACCTCATTGATTATCGAGAAGGTAAGGGCATGATCTATATTCATGCTGCCGGTATTCATAATTCGCTGCCGTCTGGTGCGCCTCCCGATCTGAAAACTGAGCTTAAAACTTTAAGCGGCAAAAGCTATCGCCGGATTGATCGTTTTATTCAGCTGGCGCTTATCGGCGCCCATAAAGCAGTCGCCGGGTATAAATTAGAACCGGATACGGCCCTTTATCTGATTTCGGGTCAGGGTGATATCCCGGTTTTCGAGCGGGTGCGGCGGCAGCGCTATTTCCAGAAAATGATGTCGAAACCGGTCGATTTCGTTAATCTTGCCAGCAATACTGCCGGATTCTATGTCTCTTCTCATTTAGGAATTGACGGTGCCAATCTTTTTTTGGCGCATCATCATTTTCCGGTGCAGATGGCCCTGCTGCTGGCACAAAGTGATCTTGAATTAAAGAAACAGTCGGCAATTTTGCTGGGCGGGGTTGATGAGTGGCTTGAAAATCAGGAATTGGCAAAAAAGCTGCTTGGGGTCAGCGGGTCTGCCAGGTTGGGTGAAGGTAGCAACTGGTTGTTGCTGAAGGGAGAATCGGCCGGTGCGTTGGCATCCCTGCAGGTTGATTGCCGGCAGTTTAATCTTGTGCAGATTAAAGCCGAAATCGGCAAACTGGAGCCGGGAACCTGCCTGGCTTTTTCGCGGCATCTGCCGGCCAGAGTGGTTGCCGAAATGATGGATTTACGCAAAGATCTGCGCCGTTTTGATTACGAGTTGGATTCTGCTTATTACGAGACCCTGCCCCTGTATGTTTTGAATAAATTTCTTGTCAGTGGCTGCGAGAAATTGATCCATATTGACAGTGACGGTACCGGTTTTATGGGGATACGTCTGGATCGGAATTGTTGTGTCACTGAATAGCCGGGCCGGTATTGTCAATTTTCAGGATTGAACCAATTGCTCGATTTCTATCCAGAAGCCCCACCTTTTTTTCCAGAATATTGCGATAATTATTAGTCTGGTTGACGTAGAGAACCGGTTCCCGGCCGCGGGCGTAGCCGTATTTTAACTTTTCATAATATTTTTTCTGTTTCAGGAGCGGTAGAACTTTTTCCATTGTTGACCAGCGATTCGGATCCAAATGCAGCTCCCGCGCCAGGCGCCGGGCGTCGTAGATATGACCCATGCCAACATTGTAGGCCGCCATCGCGACATTCAAACGGTCGGTTTCGGGATAAGATTCGGGGACCCGGTCAAGGAGCTGGCGCAGGTATTTGGCGCCGCCCCGGATGCTCTCTTCGGGATCGAGACGGTCATTGACTCCCAAGTGCTGAGCCGTGGTGTTGGTTAGCATCATGATCCCGCGGACCCCGGTAACGCTGGTAGCTTCAGGATCCCAGTGAGATTCCTGGTAGGCTTTAGCTGCCAACAGGGTCCAGGGGAGGTTATATCTCCGGCCATATTTTTCGAATGGATGTTGGAACTGAGGCAGTCGGCTTTTGATTCGTCGGATAAAGACCTTGGTATCGACGTAATCAAAATTTGCATCTCCGAAATAGTAGTAGCGTTTTTCGAATTGTTCAAACTGACCGTTCTGTTTGATTTTGTTCAGCCATAATGTGATTTGGTGGTGGAGTTTGGTCAGTTTTGGATTGATAATCCAGGCCAGAGGCTGTTCTTCGCTGATCGAGAATGCGGCTTTGAGCTCCGGATAGTAGCGCCGGTTCAGGGCGAGGATGTTAGAATCAACTATGGTGCAGGGGATCTTCCTGAGCCAGACCTGTTCCAGAAGCTGATCCGAACTTAAGTTGTTGGTGGTCTGCCATTTTAAGTATGGATATTGTGGTTTAAGTTCCTGCAGGCGTTCGGCATAACTGCTGCGGGCCGGAATGATAAGAGGGAACCTTTGCAGGGCGGCGAGGCTTTTGGGGTGGTCGCAACCTTTGCGGTAGACAAGCTGCTGGCGGACTGTGTAGTAGTCGGGGCCAAATGTGAACCGGCGTTCGCGTTCCCGGGTTCGGGTTAAAGCGCCAGCGGCAATGTCAGCGTTGTCTGCGGCCATTGCCGCCAGCATTTCACTGATGGAGTTGACAACCTTGATCTTTAGTTTAAGTCCGAGATCCTGAGCCAGGTTTTTGACGAGGTCGTATTCGAAACCAGTTTCGCCTTCGGGGCCCTGATAATAGACTGTTGGGATATTGCGGGTCAAGACGGTCAGGATGCCGGGTTTCAAAGTGAGTTTTTTTTCTTTAAGCTGTTCGCAACTCAGCAGTATTATACTGATAAATAGAATCGTGAGCAGGATAGAAAAGATGGTGTTGGCGCTAGGGCGCTGACTGCCGGTGCGATCCGGTTCTCGGCGCGGATGGTTTTTGGGCCGGGCTATTTCAGACATAACTCCGACTATAGTGTAAGATTAAGATTTTGCCAATAATTTTTTCCGGCTAAAGCTTCGATGACTGTCAACTAATAGTTGACTTTTTCTACCTTTTTTTCTATAGTTAGACGCGTTTTTTCAGGTTATCTGAACGTCTGTTTTTGAGGGAGAATTTTTATGCGCTCGATTGTTATCGCCGGGGCCGCCGGACGGATGGGAAAACGGCTGATTGATTTGGTGAATGCTCAGGAAGAAGCCCAGGTAGTCGGTGCTCTGGAGTATTCTGAACACCCTTTTTTGGGAAGAGATGCCGGTGAGGTGGCTGGGATCGGCCTGCTGGATGTGCCGCTGGTTGGCAGTTTTGTCGGGCTTTCCAGCTGTAAGGCCGATGTGATGATCGATTTTACCGCACCGCAGGCAACCCTTGCCAACCTTGAGTGGGCGCAAACTGAATCCGTGGCAATGGTGATTGGTACTACCGGAATGAGTGAGTCGGAACGTGAGCAGATAAGCCTGGCCGCAAAAAAAATTCCGGTGGTGTTTGCTCCGAACATGAGTGTCGGGGTTAATGTTCTCTTTAAAATAGCTGCTGAAGTGGCAGCTATTTTGGGTGAGGATTTCGATGTTGAGATTTTAGAGGCCCATCATCGTTTGAAAAAAGATGCTCCGAGCGGGACGGCGGTTCGTTTAGGCGAAATTGTGGCCGAAACTTTAGGCCGCGATTATCCGCAGGATGCGGTCTTTGCCCGGCAGGGATTCACCGGTGAACGAACCCAGCGGGAAATCGGTATGCAGACTCTAAGGGCGGGTGATATCGTTGGTGAGCATACGGTAATGTTTGGCGGCATGGGTGAGCGTCTTGAACTGATTCACCGGGCCCATTCACGTGATAATTTTGCCGCCGGCGCGGTTCGGGCCGCTCTCTGGCTTGAGGGTCGTGCCCCCGGGCTTTATGATATGCAAGATGTTTTAGGGTTTAGGACGAAGTAGTTTTGTTTTAAGCTTGTGTCGATATATTTTTGTAATTATTCGGTTACTTCTCGGAAATTGTCAAGATTGGGGTCATTGCTTTAGCTTTGACCCCGTTTACGAGGGCGAAGCAAAGTTTGACCTGAAAAATTGGCGGTAAAAGTTTTTAAAAGAAAATTCAAAACATCAATAAATCACTAAAAAATCAATAAGTTAATTTAAGTCAGAAAGTTGAGTTATATCTTTTATGTTGATGTGCTGAATAATTACGTAATTTTTAGATGAAGGAAAAAGATTATGGAACCAACTGCGGTTCTGCTGCCGGAACCTGTTCCGGTTAATGTCGAAGACGAGATGAAAAGCTCATACTTAGCTTATGCGATGAGTGTGATTATCGGTCGGGCTCTGCCCGATGTTCGTGACGGTTTGAAACCGGTGCATCGCCGGGTTCTGTTTGCGATGCACGATCTTGGTAATGCCTGGAATAAATCGTATAAAAAATCGGCGCGTGTGGTCGGTGATGTTATCGGTAAATATCATCCCCACGGTGACAGCGCTGTTTATGATACGATTGTTCGTATGGCCCAGGAATTTTCTCTGCGTTATCCGTTGGTTGACGGTCAGGGAAACTTTGGTTCAGTTGATGGCGATGCGCCGGCGGCGATGCGTTATACTGAAATTCGGATGGATCGGCTGGCAGGTGAAATGTTGGCTGATATCAATAAAGATACGGTTGATTTCGGTGCCAACTATGATGAATCCCTGGTTGAACCGCTGGTTTTGCCGGCCCGCTTTCCCAACCTTCTGGTCAATGGTTCAACCGGGATTGCGGTTGGTATGGCAACCAATATTCCACCGCACAACCTGACTGAAGTTATTAATGCGCTGATTGCCTGTATTGAAAATCCTGATATTCAGGTAGTTGATCTGATGGCCCATATTCCCGGCCCCGATTTTCCAACGGGCGGGTTTATCTATGGCCGTGAAGGTATATCTTCAGCCTATATGACCGGGCGCGGAATTATCCGTCTGCGGGCCCGGACCGAGATTGAAACTGACAAAAAAGGGCGGGAGCGGATTATCGTAACCGAGATTCCTTACCAGGTGAATAAGGCCAAAATGCTAGAGAAGATGGCCGAGTTTGTTCGTCATAAAAAAATACTTGGTATCTCCGATCTCCGGGATGAGTCTGATCGCCGGGGGATGCGGGTTGTGATTGAGATAAAGCGGGATTCCCAAGCGGAAATTGTGCTGAATCAGCTTTATAAACAGACTAACCTGCAGACCTCTTTCGGGATTACACTCTTAGCCATTGTTGATCGGCAACCGGTTGTTTTAAATCTTAAAGAGATGCTTTGTTATTTTCTCGAGCATCGTAAAGATGTTGTGCGTCGGCGGACAGCGTTTGAACTTGCCCGGGCGCGTGAGCGCCTGCACTTGTTGGCAGGTTTTAAGATTGCCCTTGATAATCTTGATGAGGTAATTGAGATCATCCGGGCGTCGACGTCGCCGGCGGATGCCCGGAGTGAACTGAAAAATCGTTTCAATTTTACTGACCGTCAGGCCCAGGCAATTTTAGATCTTAAACTGCAGCGGCTGACCGGAATGGAGCAAGACAAAATTCTTCAGGAATATGCCGAAGTGACAGCTCTGATCGAGCGTCTGGTTGAAATTCTTGCAAGTGAGCAGCTGGTTTTAGACATTATTGTTAAAGAACTGGTTGAAATTCGTGACTCTTACGGTGACGAGCGGCGGTGTGAAATTATCGATGACGGTAGCGAACTTGATATCGAGGACCTGATTGAAGAAGAGGATATGGTCGTAACGATTACCCGGCACGGCTATATCAAACGGACCGCACTCAATACTTATCGTAGTTATAATCGCGGTGCCGGCGGTCGGATCGGGATGGATACCAAGGATGACGATTTCATCCAGCGCATGTTTGTCGCTTCAACCCATGATTATCTGACCTTTTTTACGAATCAGGGCCGGGCTTTCCGGCTTAAAGTCTATCAGGCACCGGAGGGTGGTACCGCTTCAAAAGGTAAGGCTTTGGTAAACCTGCTGCAGCTTGGCGAGGGGGAAAAAGTTTCAGCAACCCTGGCTCTGCGTGAATTTACCGAAGACAGCTTCGTGATTATGGCAACCCGCTTGGGGCTTATTCGTAAGCTTGATCTCTCATCCCTTGAGAAAATCCGCAAAAATGGACTTCGCTGTATTACGTTGCGTGACGGTGACGAGATGATTGAGGCAAAAGTAGCGCGGAACTCTGACTCGATTTTTATGGGTACGAGTCAAGGGCAGGCGGTGCATTTTCAGGTTTCTGATATTCGTGCGACCGGCCGGATGGCACAAGGGGTTAGAGGTTGCCGTTTGACTGGAGATGACCGGATTGTCGGCCTGGAGATTTTTGCGGCCGACGAAGATGCGACGGTGTTGACAGTGACTGCAAACGGTTATGGTAAACGGAGCGCAGTGGCTGAATATCCGATTCGTAATCGCGGCGGTAAGGGTGTTATCACTATTAAAGTGAATGAGAGAAACGGAACCGTAATTGCAGTTTTGAAAGCGACCGAAGCGGATCAGATCATGATGATTACCGACGCTGGTAAGATTACGCGCAATCGGGTTGTTGATATCTCGGTGGTTGGTCGGAATACGATGGGGGTTCGGGTTTTCCGGATTGACTCGGAGAAGGAACATCTGGTTTCGGTTGCTCTGCTGCCGGAAGGGGTCGAGCATGAACGCAGTTATCAGGAGAAGATGGATGCGGCAGTTGATGCTGATTGTGAAACTGGTGTAGATGCTGAAGCAGTCGATGCAGAATCTGAAGCGGTAACTGTAGCGTCTTCTGGAGTTGGGATTGACGTGGAGCCAGAGAATACGGAGAGTGCGGCTGAAACTGTAAGTGAGAATGATAATAATGACGAATGATAAAACTTTAAGTGATTGCGATAATGCCAGCCGGGCCAATGCAATTCGCGATATGTTTTCGGCAATCGCGCCGCGTTACGATTTTCTTAACCGGCTTTTAAGTCTGGGGATAGATCGCGGCTGGCGGCGGACATTGACACGCATGGCGCTCAAAAATGATACGGCAGCAATTCTGGATGTTGCTTGCGGTACCGGAGATGTCAGCCTGGCCTTACGCCGGAAAGCACCGGCCGCCCGGATTGTCGGTCTTGATTTCAGCCAAGCGATGCTTGATTTGGCCGCAGTCAAGATTGAACAAGAGCAGGCAGGCATTGAGCTGGTTGCGGCCTCGGCTGAGGAGCTGCCTTTTCCGGCGACTGATTTCGACCTTTTGACTATCGCTTTCGGTATTCGTAACGTAGTTGACAAAAAGAAGGCTTTAGGTGAGTTTTATCGAGTCTTGAAACCGCAGGGGCGCTTGGCGGTATTGGAGTTTTCGCAGCCCGACTACGCCTGGTTCCGGGTTCCCTACAATTTCTATTTCTTCAAAATCCTGCCGCTGATCGGTGGTCTTTTTGTTAAGCGCAGCGCCTATCGTTATCTGCCCGATTCCGTTGCGAAATTTCCTTCCCGGGATGAGTTTGTCAGCTGGCTCAAAGACGCAGGTTTTTCTAACTGTCGCTATCACAGTCTGACATTCGGGATAGCAACCCTCTACCTGGCAGAGAAGCTTGAAAGGGGAATTGTTAATGGCTAAAATTGGAGTTTTGCTGTCTGGTTGCGGAGTTAACGACGGTTCTGAAATACATGAAGCCGTTTTGACGATGCTGGCGTTGGACCGGCTTGGAGTTGAACGGATTTGCCTGGCGCCAAATATTGATCAGTGTGACGTGGTTGATCATGTATCCGGTACTACTGTTGCGGAAACCCGCAATGTTCTTTGTGAATCAGCCCGGATTGCCCGGGGCGAAATTAGAGATTTGGCGACGATTACAGCGGCAGATATGGATGCGGTAATTTTGCCTGGTGGTTTCGGAGCGGCAAAGAATCTTTCTGATTTTGCCGGAGCTGGAGCTCAGGCCCGGGTGCAGCCGGAAGTTTTGCGCTTTCTCAAAGATATGCACCGGGCGAAAAATCCGATTGGAGCCATCTGTATAGCACCGGCAGTTATCGCTATCGCCCTAGGTGAATTTAATCCGGTTTTGACTGTCGGTAATGACCCAGCTACCGCTGCAGCGCTGGAATCTTTCGGAGCTCAGCATAAAGATTGTGTGGTCGAGGAAATAGTTGTTGATCGGGATAATAACCTGGTAAGCACTCCGGCCTATATGCTCGGGCCGGGGCTGCAGGAGATATCTCTGGGAATTGATAAGTTAGTGCAAGAAATAGTGGCGATGACCACTTAACTGGAGTTTGATAGTCTGTTTTGTGTCTTGATAGCTTAGTGTTTTTTGTCGGTTATTCACTTGACAAGGATTCCTATATTTTGTATACAAGCTGCCGTTTGCAAGTGGAAATGTTAGATCAAGATGTTGCACAATTATGTGTTTAACTAGTTAATGATGGGGGAAATGTAATGAAGAAAATCGTAATGTTGGTAGCAATGGTGGCCTTCTTGGCTATGGCAACAGTAGCTTTTTGTA
>JAOZKP010000069.1:9199-11410 GCA_029935295.1 bacterium
GTAATGTTGGTAGCAATGGTGGCCTTCTTGGCTATGGCAACAGTAGCTTTTTGTAATCCCGCAGCTCCGGCCGGTGATATCAGTATGAAAGGTGCTAAAAAAGGCGCGGTTAATTTAAGCCATAAAATGCATGCGGAAAAGGCCGGCATCAGTGATTGTAAAACCTGTCATCATTCCTGGGATGGGAAAGCCGCTCCGCAAAAATGTGACAGCTGTCATAAAGAGAAAAAAGACGGCAAAACTCCTTCTATGAAAACCGCAGCTCATAAACAGTGTAAAGGTTGTCATAAGAAATCTAAGAATAAAGCGGCGCCAACCAGTTGTAAGAAATGTCATAAGAAGTAATAGTATTGTCTGGTTCTTTAATGTTGCGAAAGCCCTCTGTTGATTACGGAGGGCTTTTTTGCGTCTGCTTACTTGCAGCTTTTACTTGACTGAGAAAAATTGCTATGCTAGGGTTGACTCAAGTTTTCCATTAAGTAGTTCTGATTGGTAAAATGTTTTAATTCTAAGGCGGAGGAAATGATATGAAGAAGATTGTTATGTTGTTGGCATTGGTAGCTTTTATCGCGGTATCTGCTGTGGCTTTTGCTAATCCGGCCGCACCGGCAGGTGATCTTACGGTTTCCGAAATGATGAAAAGCAATAAGAAACCGCCGGTTACTTTCAGTCATGCGAAGCACGCTACAGCCGTGCCAGATTGTAAAACCTGTCATCACACCTGGGATGGGAAAGCTGCTCCGGTAAAGTGCAGCGAATGTCACACCGGCAGAAAATCAGGTAAAAAAGACAATATTAAAAACACTTCGCATAAGAAATGCAAGGGTTGTCATAAGGCAATGAAAAAGGCGGGCAAGAAAACCGGTCCAACCAGTTGCAAGGCTTGTCATAAAAAATAGTTGATTGATAGAGTAAGAATGTATATAAAGGGCATCTCGCTGGAAGAGGTGCCCTTTTTTTGTTGACGTCCCCGGGTTTGGCATGTTAGAAAGAGTTAAACTGTACTGGAAAGGTATTAAAATTGACTGAGAAAAGAAAATTAGAGCAGAGAAGTTCGTTTGCAGGTCGTTTGATGGCCTTTTTTGCGTCCTTGAAATTGACCATATTTTTGCTGATTCTTTTGGCTGTGGTTTCAATTATCGGGACCGTAATTCCCCAGAATCAGATGCAGGGAGAGTACCTGAAGTTTTATAAGGAGTCGACCTATGCAACCCTGAAAGCGGTCGGCTTTCTCGATATGTATCACTCCTGGTGGTTTGTGTTGATTCTGACGCTATTGGCCGTCAACCTGATAGTTTGTTCATTGAAACACTTTCCCCGGACCTGGCGTTTTTTTTCAAAACCGACCCGGCTGCTGGATAAAGATCTTGAGAAAGCATCAAGTCTGGTCTGGAATATCGCCTGGCGGGAAAAACTTCAGAGTCCAAACGCACTTTTGCCGCGCCTCGAATCCTTGTGGTCAGGTAAGTGGCAGATAACCGAGCAGGTTGGTGAAAATGGACCCGAACTTCATTATGCTGCGGAAAAAGGATGCTGGTCGCGCTTGGGCTACTATTTTGTCCATTTAAGTATACTGATTATTTTTGCCGGAGGAATTATCGGCTCAATCTTTGGTGTTAAAGGATTTGTCAATATTCCTGAAGGTGAAAAAGTTTCTTCTTTTTACACCTACGGAGAGCAGCAAACTCCGATTAAGCTGGGTTATCAGGTTGAGTGTCGTGATTTTGAGGTTGAATTTTATGATAACGGCGGTCCGAAAGAGTATTCCAGTGATCTCGCAATCTATCAGGGCGGTAAACTGATTAAAGAGAAGCGGATTGAGGTAAACCATCCTCTTTCTTATCAGGGTTTTACCTTCTATCAGTCAAGTTACGGTGCTTATGGCGGGGTGGTTGAGCTGGAGTTGAATTTCCGTGAAACCGGTTTAGTACTGCCTCTGAAACTTGAGGTCGGTAAGCCGCTGCGGCTGCCGGAAAAATGGGGTTGGATCGAGGTTATGAAGTTTGACGAGAACTACATGCGGATGGGCCCGGCAGTGACAGTTTTGCGCGATCCGGGTAACGGGGTTAAACCGTACCAGTTTCAGGTTTTTCAGCGCTATCCTAAGTTTGGCGAGCAGAACAGTAAAACGGCAGAATTCTGTGTTTTTAAGAAGATTGAGCAGCGTTACTATACAGGTCTGCAAGTCAACAAAGATCCTGGAGTCTGGAC
>JAOZKP010000306.1 GCA_029935295.1 bacterium
TGCCGCATAAAGAAAATCCAGACACCGATCAGAAGCAGCATCGGAAACCATGAAATCAGAATTGACTGCCAGAGCGGCGACTGATCTTCAGGTTTAGCGGTGATGCGGATGCCCTTGTCGCGCAAAGTTTTTACCAGAGTGGGATCATCCGGGGTATAGGTCTTAAATTGAGTCGAACCGTAAGTCCCGGAAATATTTCGTCCCTGAATCAGAACATCGCTGATTTGGCCGGAATCTACCATCTCGATAAACTCACTGAAACTTATCTCGTTTTTGGCAGTTTGCGGGGTGTTGAAAACATTAAAAACCATGATCATAATGAGACAGATCACCAGCCAGAGGGCCAGGTTTTTATAGAAAGGCTTCATATCCTGATTTTTTTTCGATGGTGACATGTGATAATTGCTCTATTTTAAAATGTTGGAGAGGTTGATGTGCTTACACCTTTACGGCATTTTCTTGCGGGTACAAAAGTTAGCCGCTCAAAGGGCTGACAGCCCGAGATAGCGACCGCCTCCTATACAGCAACACACTCATATTTGCAAGGGAAAACTATTTCATGAGTTGGCTCAACTTGTTTGCAAATCTGTCGAAATGCTTGCATAAAAATCTAAATCATATTAAAAAGAGACAGATTTTGGGATGATTAATCATGATCTTTTTTGATATGACTTTTGCTGTCCTGTTCTCAGCTTAATCATTCCTATGCTTTTATGCAAGCAGGTTAATATTTATATGGTTGTGGTTCAATGAAAAAATGTGTGGCAATTGTTGGTCGGCCCAATGTCGGCAAATCGACTCTTTTTAATAGAATGTTGAAAGCCCGGCGGGCAATCGTGGCGGATACCCCCGGAGTTACCCGGGATCGTATCTTTGCCGATCTTAAGATTGATGATCGTGAATGTCTGCTGGTTGATACCGGCGGTCTGGTTTTTGGTACTGAAGATGAGCTTCAGAAAGATGTCGGCCGCCAGACTCGGGCGGCGGTAGCTGAAGCAGATATTATAATTCTGCTTTTGGATGGTCAGAGTGGGGTTTGTGCTGAGGATGGAGAGCTTGCTCGCTATCTGCGCCGCAGCGGCAAGCCGATTTTATGGGTGGTTAATAAATGTGAATCACCGCGTGTGGTTGAGAGCAGTGTCGATTTCTACTCGCTGGGGATGGAGGAGATATTTCACGTCTCAGCCGAACATGGTGAAGGGATTGTCACTCTTAAGGAGGCCCTGGTAAAGTTTTTGCCGGAGACTGACGCAGTTACAGATGAAAAATCCACTGATGCAATTATTCGGATTTCGGTGGTGGGTAAACCTAACGTCGGTAAATCGTCACTGCTTAACTATCTTTGCGGCAGTGAACGTCTGACCACCAGCGGGCGGCCGGGAACCACGGTTGATTCGGTGCAGATTTCTCTGGTTCACGAACACCTGGGGCAGCCGCAGGAGTACCTTTTTCTTGATACTGCCGGTCTCAGACGTAAAGCCCGGGTTCATGAAAAGGTTGAAAGTCTGAGTAATGTTTCGACTATAAGAGCTATAGATTTTGCCAATATTGTGGTTTTGATGATTGATGCCACGGATGGGATTACGGATCAGGATCTGCAGATTTCAGCGCTGGCGCATGAAAAAGGTAAGGCGGTGATCTACGCGTTCAATAAAACCGACCTTTTTCTTACTGATAGAAGAAAATTGCTGGCCGAACTCAAGGAAGATCTGGCCTATCGATTGACCGGGATTCGCCAGCCGGTGGTTATGGAACTTTCGGTCAAGGATGGCAAGGGGCTGCAAAAATTCTTCCCGACATTAAAATCGGTGTTTGATGTTTACAGCCGTCGAATCGGTACCGGGGAGCTTAACCGTTGGCTTGCGGAGGTTGTTACCACACATCAACACCCGTTGATTCACCGGCGGCCGCTGAAATTTTACTTTATTACTCAGGCCCGCAGTGCTCCACCGACCTTTATTTTCTTTGTGAATAAGGTCAAAGGGATCAAAGCGACCTATGTTCGTTACCTTGAAAACCGGATAATTGATCATTTCGGTTTTTATGGAGTGCCGGTGAAAATCTTTTTCCGGGCCCGGGAAAGTCGAGGAAAACGAAAATAGTTACAAAGCAATAAAAACAAATTTATTTAAAATTCTTAATTTTTGCTTGACATTGCTGATTAGATATTGCTAGTAAATTAAGATATTTAGTACATCGTTGAAACTTTATAAAAACAGTGTTTTTATGGTTTGGGCGGTAAGAAACAAAATTTTAAGTGTGCGACCAATGATGGCTTGATTTCTGCCAGTCGCTGAAAACGACTCTTTTGTCGGATCGGGAACTAAAATAATGGGTTTTACAAATGAATAAATCTGAACTGATTGAAGAGTTAGCAAATCGCTCAGACCTTAAGCTTAAGGTCTCTGAAACCATTGTTAATTTAATTGTTGATAATATGAAAAAAGCCCTTCTCGATGAAAATCGTATCGAGTTAAGAGGTTTTGGCAGTTTTCACATTGAGTATTATAAAGGCTATACCGGTCGTAATCCCAAGACCGGCGAATCAATTGAAGTTGGGCGGAAACGTTTGCCTTTTTTTAAAGTTGGTAAGGATCTGAAAGAACGGATTAATCAAAAATGACCCAAAATGAAAGTTTCTCTGCTCTGACCAATAAGACTTTTTCCACCTTCCTGTCACATGCCCGGCTCTATATTAAAGAGCCGTCAAATCTGCCTAATTTACTGACCTTAAGTCGAATTTTCTCGGTTCCACTAATTATTGTACTTCTATACACCGGCAATCGCTGGATCAACCTTCTGACCGCCCTGTTGGTAACCTTGGCCGCAATCACTGACGGTCTTGACGGCTATATGGCGCGAAAATACGGCTTCGAGTCAGATTTTGGTAAACTGCTTGATCCCTTGGCCGACAAGATTCTGATTTTGTCAACCATGGTAATGTTGGTCTATCTGCATCGGGCACCTGCCTGGATGGTATGTCTGATTCTTTGTCGTGAGACTGCAATTACCGGTATGCGGGCGATGGCCGCTGACCGCGGCAAGGTTATCGGTGCCAGCGCCATGGCAAAATATAAGACAACTTTCCAAACTGTTGCTATCGTCGCACTGGTAATCCATTATCCATTTTTGGGAGCAGATGCCCATGCGGTCGGTATTTTCTTTCTCTGGATTGCTTTTGTCTACACCATGTGGACTGGTTATAACTACTTTCGTGATACATTTTCACTGCTCATGACAGATTGATTGTTTAGTCGGGCTTGTGAAAAATGCTTTTTGACCACAAAACTCACAAAAAATATCTGCCCTTGCTTTTGATTGATTTCTGACTCGAAAAAATATAAGGTCCTGGTTTATAATAGCCAGGACCTTTTTAGTGCCTTACAGGTTATTTTCGGTTTGAAAAAACAAGAAAATGTTAAGTGTTTCACTGGTTCTTTGCCGTTAAGGCAAAGGTTTAGATGAAAAAACTTATGCATAGCTCTGATAAGAGCACTTATTTGCGGGCCGTAGAAACCAGTTTTAGTTGCGGGATCTGTTCCCGCATTAG
>JAOZKP010000307.1:0-1851 GCA_029935295.1 bacterium
TGTGAAGCATATTTTAAAGACCTGAAAAAATTGGGCTACAATACCATCATCCTCCGGGTTTTCCATAATCACGGCGATCGATTCCATGAACTTGTCAAAGAATCAACCCGCAAATTGAAGCCGGAAGGAGTCTATTTCAAGACACAGCAAACCCCGGTGATTACCGACATCCTCACCCCTGTCTGCAAATGTGCACATCGGTCCGGCCTTAAAATATTCGCCTGGATGAACACCTTAAAGGCTGATTACAACCATAAACTTAAGCATAAGGTTCTAACCTACAATAAAATCACCCGGCAAATTGAACCGGAAAAAATTCTTCTGGATCCGGCGGCCACAGAGAATATCGATTTCCTTATGCAGCTATTCGCAGACCTGGCATCCCATCCGATCGATGGCATCCTCCTACAGGATGACTTGATGCTGAGACATAATCAGGGATTCAAATTAATTAACAACAGGGTTTCACCTGCACCCGGCAAACTCTATAATTTCAATCCCAAAAATCATACCCAAATCGAATCATATAAACCCTATTTTGAGCAGTGGCGAAAGCAGCAGGCCTTAACCCTGCAAACCCTTGCAAACCATATCTTTTCAGCCTGCCGCCGATTAAAACCAAACCTGATCTGTGCTCAGAATGTCCATTACGAGGTTCTCTACAACCAGACGTGGGGGCGTGACTGGTTCGCATGGACCAAATCCGCCCTGAGAACTTCAAAAGCTGACTATTTAATGATAATGACCTATCAGGAGAGAATCAGAAAGGAACTTGAACTAAAATCGAACTCCGAACTTGTAGCTACTATGGACAAAATCTTTACAAATGCCTCACATTGGCAACAACTTAAACCTAAAATAGTATTTAAGTTTACAACCCCGCCATTAACCAGTTCTCAGAAACAGAGAAAAAGATTACTCACAACCCTGCATCAAACCATAACCCACGCCCGCCAAAAAAACTGGCCCGACCTGGTTCTCACTCCCTGCAACAACCTGATCACAGCCAGCGCCATCAAAGAATAAGCAACTCCTCACGCACATGTTCTACTTTTTTGGTTTCACCCGCACCATCTCGATTGGGGTTGTTGCTTTATAAATGGAGGTCGAAATGCCCTCGCACAAGCCCAAATCTTAACCCTCCATTTATCAAGCTGCGACCCCGTCAAAGTGAGCGCAGCAATGGTCGTGGTGTTCTCGATGTCCGTCAAAATCCAACGTTACTCAAATGATATTTTGTCAAGGATAAAGATTTGACCCTGTTTTTGACTTCCTTCTAAAACACTTCCGCTGAGAAGATAAACAACTGGCAGCCGGAGCGGCGCCAGCAGTCGGGGGCGAGGCCGGCTTTTTGACAGGTGTGGGCGAGAAACTCTTCCCGGTTCCAGCCGTATTCTACCGGGACCTGCGGCAGCAGAAGGCCAGAGGAGCCGCCATGCTGAATCAGGAGGCCGTGTCGGCCGACTTCGATGATTTCCGGGTCGTCGATCTCCCGGAGCGGGGTTAAAACTGAGATTTCAATCTCAAGCTCCGGCCATTCAGCAATATCTAATTCCGGGAATCGAGGATCATCAAAGGCGGCGGCCAAAGCCATCTCCCGAATTGTCTTATAGAGTGGTTTATAGGCTTCGATATAGCCGATACACCCCCGCAGATTACCATTTTTTTTCAGCGTCACAAAACCGCCGCGTTTCTCCTTTAGAACTTTACTCTCAGGAATATCAGCAGGCAATTCAGACCCGTCAAGACGAGCCTTAATTGAATCTTTAACCTGCCTCAAAAGGTAACCTTTTTCTTGTTTAGTAAGACCAAAATCAACTGTTTCTTGTAACATAACATTACTCTCCAAGT
>JAOZKP010000307.1:1951-3537 GCA_029935295.1 bacterium
GCAGACAAATAACCGACTACCCGATCATTGTCACCGCTGACATGACCGGAGTGACTATAGCTTAAAATCTCCACTCGTTCGGCCAGCATTTTCTTTGCTGCCAACATAACCGTCAATAGCGGCCCGGCGCCGCAGGCTTCGGCCTGGCGCTGCTCGATCAGAGAATTGAAAGATTCAGGATCAAAAGCTGCAACCGCATCGATTATGCGCTTATCGAGAATCTCTGCAGTTGCCGCATCATGAAAATGAGACAGGTCGGTACTGGCGATCAATAACAGACGCCGATTTATAGCCAAGCCGGCGATGATCTCCGCCAACTTTTCCGTTTGCGACCAATTCTGCTGTCCGAGAACCACCGGCAACAGAGTAAATTTTCCGAGTACTACCTGGAGAAACGGCAGCTGCACTTCTAAAGAGTGTTCCTGGTGATGGGCCTCAGCAATAAAATTAATCTCAGAGTTTTCGGCAATCAAACTCTCAGCTAATTCGGTATCGACCACAATTTCACCCAGCGGAGTGGCATAATTGCCGATACTATAAATCGAAGCACCGGTAAAATAGTGACGGTGCGACGGCGCCAGAACCACTACCAGATCATACTCTTGATTCTTTATGAGCTGATAGGCGCTTCCAGCCACAGCCCCGGAGTAGTAGTAACCGGCATGTGGCACAATTAAGGCTTGAGGATTTAGATCGGAAGCTGGAGTCTCACTTTGTTCTCGGAGATAAGATTCAACCTCCCGGCGCAACTGAACCGGGTTTTCGGGATAAAAACTTCCGGCAACAACCGGTGAACGTAGAACCATACGACCCCCTTTCCGGTTAAATAGTAATCAATATGGGCTTGGAACCGGTAAGACACTAAGCTCCATCAGCGCCAGATTTAAACCGCATCCCGAGAAAACCGCTGTAGAGTTTCAACAAACGCTTCTCAGCGTCATTAAAAGAGGCGGTTTTTCGATTGCGCAGCAGCAACAGAGCCCCGGCATGCTGTCGGGTATGTGGATGCAGAACCGGTACTGCCATCACCCGGCCATCTGGCCATAATTCCTTAACCAGAGAAGAATCAAAAGCTCCCGCCGGCGGTTTTCCGACAGTTGCAATTTCACCTCCGGAAATTGCCTGATTAACAATATCATCCTTACCGAGAGAGAGCGGTCTGCGGCCTAAAATCTCTGCCGCCCGGCCGTTGCCGTAGCAGAATCCCGGCGCCAGCCCCAGACCTTTTGAACCGGGGAGATAGAGCAGCAGCAGCTCTAAGCCCAATGCCGAAAAGAGCTGACCCGCAGTCGCCTCAACATAACCGGAAAAATCTCCAAATTGAACCGATAACTCCGACAACTTCATTGTTACTTCCAGCAGAGCATCCCGATCAACATGTTTTTTTACAACTTTACCTGAACCACTATCCGGCCCGTCATCAAGGCGGAGATCATCGAGAGCAACATCTAAAAACTCTGCCGTCTGCGCAATTTCAGCTTCAAGATTTTCCAGAAGATCATTAAATTCAACCTCGCTTATGCCGAAAGCAGTTTCGGCCCGCAGCCGCAGATTCGTCGCTACATTCTCATATTCATCTTCATCAT
>JAOZKP010000308.1 GCA_029935295.1 bacterium
GGTTAGTAAGGGAAGGTTCTACCCTTTAATGTGAACCGTAATTTTTTGTACTTAAGGGTATAAAGGAGAGAGAAGATGAAGAGAGTTAGTATTTGGTTACTGGCGGCAGCACTGGTTATGTTTTTTGCGGCCCCGACGCTGGCGGCAAAAACCATCAAGATTGGTGGACTTTTTGACATTACCGGCGGCACCGGTTCGGTTGGAACCCCGTATGCCGAAGGTGTGCGTGACTGTGTCCGTAATATTAATGATAATGGCGGTATTAACGGTGCCAAAATTAAGTTGCTGGATGTCGATTATGCTTACAAGATTCCGCAGGCAGTGGCGGCGTACAAAAAATTTAAGACTGAAAAAGTGGTCGCAATTCAGGGTTGGGGCACCGGTGATACCGAAGCTTTGTCTCCGTTAGTTAAAAAAGATCAAATTCCTTATTTTTCTGCATCATATTCAGAGCATCTGACTAATCCTGAAGTTACACCCTACAATTTCATGGTCGGCACGACCTATTCTGATCAGGCCCGGGTTGCCTTGAAATTTATCAAAGACACCTGGACTGACAAAAGCCGTAATCCCCGGGTTGCTTTCATCTATAATGACACCGGTTTTGGCCGCTCACCTTTCTTTACCGTAAAATTTCAGGGCCACGAATTTCATGGCGCTGAAGCTTATGCCAAAGAGATCGGAGTTGACCTGGTTGCCAAACCGATCATCGGCCTCCGGGCTCTGGATGCCACACCGCAGCTTTTGAACATGAAAAAAGCCGATCCTGATTTCGCTATCTGTCAGGAGACTTCAGTCATGGCAACGATCCTGAAAGATGCCAAAAAACTGAACCTGCGGACAAAATTTTTCGCTCTGAACTGGGCTATGAGTGGCAAAGTTGCTGCCTTGGCCGGCCCCGCCGCTGAAGGCTGTTACTGGACCAATCCGTTCTGTATCTGGGAAGATGACGGCCCCGGCGTTAAAGAAGCCAAAGCTATCAGTGAAAAGTATCATCCTGGCAAAGTTCAGATCGTTAATTATTTTCAGGGTTTTACAGCTATGAAGGTTATGGCTGAAGCAATCAGCCATGTTAAAGGCGAAGTTACCGGTCCGGCAATTAAGGCGGCACTGGAAAAAATGACTGATTTCGATACCGGTGGTTTGACCGTGCCGATCAGTTATTCAACCAAGAGTCATAAGGGTTCTATGGGACTTAGAATTTACCAGATTCAAGAAGGTAAATTTGTTCCGGTTAAAAAAGTCCTGCTGACCCGTTAATTTAGTACAGAAGATATTTTTATTCAAAAGAGAGAGCTTGATAAAATCAGGCTCTCTCTTTTGAGCTATTTCAAGAGAGTATTAAAATCGACACCTTTTTAAGGATGTCGGTGTGGGGATTTGCATAATGGGTTCAATGCTCAGTGTTAACAATATTGAAGTAGTTTACAACGAAGTTGTCCTGGTTCTTAAAGGGATGTCTTTAGAGGTTCCTGAAGGGAAAATTGTTACCCTGTTAGGGGCTAATGGAGCCGGAAAAACTACGACCTTAAAGGCAATCTCCGGTCTCTTGAAAGCCGAAGAAGGTGAAGTCACCGACGGCACGATTGAGTTTTTAGGCGAAGTCATAAATAAGAAAGAGGCCGAAGATATTGTTAAAGGCGGAATCTTTCAGGTTATGGAAGGTCGTCGTATATTCAAGGATCTGACGGTCACCGAAAATCTGATTGTCGGGGCCCATATACGAAAAGACCGCGACAATATTAAAAAAGATATGGAAACCGTTTTTACCTACTTCCCGCGCTTGAAAGAGCGCCATAAGCAGGTTGCCGGTTATATGAGTGGTGGTGAGCAGCAGATGCTGGCAATTGGCCGGGCGCTCATGTCAAAACCGAAAATGATGATGCTTGATGAGCCTTCATTGGGACTTGCGCCACTCTTGGTTAAAGAAATTTTTGAGATTGTTATGCGGATCAATAAAGAGGAAGGCACGACCATCCTTCTGGTTGAACAGAACGCAAATCTCGCTCTGCAGGTTGCTGACTACGCCTATATTATGGAGGGCGGTAAAGTAGTTCTGGATGGGGAGTGTGAAGAGTTACGGAATAATCCGGATGTCAAAGAGTTCTATCTGGGTCAGTCCGATGCCGGGAAAAAGAGTTTTAAGGATGTCAAACATTACAAACGTCGTAAACGCTGGTTGTCTTAAAAATACGGACGTTTTTTATATAATGATGTAACTGGGAGAAAGTAATGACAGTTATTGAACGCAGTTCAGGTTACTATAATCAGACGCGGGAGATTGCATCAGTTGATGCCTGGCGCACCTATCATGATCAACAGATCAGAGATCTGGCAGCAAAGTCATATCCTCTGGCGCCGGCAATTGTGGATCTGTTTCAGCGTGCCGGAGTTAAGCCGGCTGATATTACTTCCGTTGATGACCTTAAGCTGCTGCCGGTAACCACAAAAAGTGATCTGGCGCGGCTGCAGGCTGAAAATCCGCCTTTCGGCGGTTTTTTGACAGTGCCGGTGAATCAGCTGAAAAGAATTTTTATGTCACCTGGCCCAATTTACGATCCTCAGGGTCAGGCGAACGAGTTTTGGGGCTGGAGCGAAGGCTTTTACGCGGCCGGTTTTCGACCAAATGATGTGGTTATCAATACCTTCGGCTACCAGATGACACCGGCCGGCTTGATGTTTGAAGAATCACTGCTTGATATTGGCTGCTGTATTATTCCGACTGGGGTTGGCAATACGGAAACCCAGGTCAAGATAATGCAGGAGATGGGGGTTACCGGTTTTGTCGGGATGGCGAGTTTCTTACGGAAGATCGGTGAAACCGCGATTGCTCAGGGGCTTGATCCGCAGAAAGATCTCTCTCTGGAGATCGGTTATGTCGCCGCTGAAATTTTGACTGATACCCTGCGAAGTGAAGTTGAAGGGATGTTCGGCATGCGCCTGCGTCAGGGTTACGGGACTGCTGATTGCGGTTGTCTCGCTTATGAATGTTCTGAGCGTAACGGGATGCATTTTACCTCAAATGCCTATATTGAAATTCTCGACCCCCGTACCCGGGAAACAATGGGGCCGGGTGAGCCGGGTGAAGTTGTGGTGACGCTGTTTAATGCAACCTATCCCCTGGTGCGTTTTGGCACCGGTGACCTTTCCGCCTATACGGTTGACGCGTGTGCCTGCGGCCGGACAGCGCCGCGATTAACCCGAATTATGGGCCGGGTCGATCAGGTTACAAAGGTTAAGGGGATGTTTGTCCATCCACAGCAGGCGCAGGCGGTAATTGCCAAGTTTCCGCAGGTGGCAAAGTTTCAAATCGTGGTTACCCGGGCCAATGAGATTGACAGGATGACTTTCAAGCTCGAGATGGCCGCAGCTCCGTCAGCTGGAGATAGTTTTTATGACGAGATTGCCGGAGCTATTCAGGAAGGTATTAAATTGCGGCCGCAGCTGGAAACTGTGCCTCTGGGAACGCTGGCAGAAAACAGTGAATTGATAGTCGATGAGCGGGTCTGGGATAAATAAGAAATTGA
>JAOZKP010000070.1:0-4110 GCA_029935295.1 bacterium
CATTAAACACAGCAGTTGAAAAAATTTATATCGGTTTTGCATCAACACTGATTCAGTGACCAAGCTTAAAGACAATTGTAGTTTCGACCAAAGTCTTGACCTTGTTTCCGGCAACCATGCCGGGTTGAAAATGCCATTTTGAAACTGTTTGCCGAACTGCTTTTTCAAAAAAACCGGGAGGTTCGGCCTTAATAATTTCCAACCCGGTTACCCTCCCTTCACGGGTAACAAAGAAACGGATTTGAACTGAACCCTCAACCCCCCGGCGCCGGGCGCGAAAAGGGTAAACCGGCTCCATCCGCACCTGACTCACCGGTTCATGATCGAGTTCGCCAATGCGATAAAAATCGCGGTTAGCAATTGCGGCCACCGGAGATGCTACAGGCCGGGTTTCCGCTGGAGGCGATAAAGTAAACTCATTCTCAATTGCAGTATCAAGTTTAACCGGTGACAGTTTTATCTGGGGATTTATTTCCGGCAGCGGCAACGGTTGATTTAGTTTCGGCAGCACTTTGGGAAGTTTGACTTCGGGTGGAGGTTCAGGTTCGAGTCGAGATTGAGCCGACTCTTTCTCAAGTTCCGCCGGCACAACATAAACCGGATTTTCTATCCGCCGCGGCAACTCCCGCTGACCATTACCACCCCGAAAAAGCCAGGGAATCAGAACCATAATCAGCAGGTTTATCAATAAGGCTCCGGTTAGAGCAATAAGAAATTTAATCCCGGAACTACGACTCGGTTTATATCCAGCCGACATATTTAACGATCACCGGCCGGGGCTTCGGCCGCCACTGCAATCCGTTGGGCACCGGCCATCCGGCACTGATCTAATACCTTGATTGTCAGGCCGGTCGCTACCTGCCGGTCAGCAACAATCACGATACTGCCATCTGGATTTTGCGCTAAAAAACGCTCACTTACGGCCCGGATAGAGCGCATATCTACCAGGTGACCATCAACAAAGATGCGACCCTCAATATCGATGCCGAAACGGAGACCACTCTGGCCCACTGTTGCAGCCGTCTGCGCGGTCGGTCGTTCAACTTCGACTCCGGATTCGCGGACAAAAGTTGTAGTTACCAGAAAGAAGATCAGGAGAATAAAAACCATATCCAACATCGGCGCCATATCAATCTGGGCCGGCTTCCGTTCCCGCCGTAAACGTGCTCGCACATTAATCATTTCAGTTTTCCAACCCCTTCATAACCCCGGCGCGAAATTCGTTCAGCCGTTGTGAGATGCGCAAAACCCGACGCCGGAGAAAACCCGCCATAAAAAGCCCGGGAATTGAGACAAAAAGACCACTCTGAGTAGTAATCAACGCCTCGGCAATGCCATTGGCCAAGGCTCCGGGATTACCGGTCCCATAAACCGAAATCGCATCAAATGTGACGATCATGCCCTGCACCGTTCCTAAAAGACCCAGCAGCGGCGCAATCGAAGCCAGGGCGTAAATATAATTGATATAACACCCGAGACGGGCACTCTCACGATCAACCAAGACATTGAGCAGGCTAACATTGTCAGCCCGAACCTGACCCATACCAGCAATAAAGCGGGTAACAATCTGTGCCAGCGGCACCCCCGGGAAATTCCCGGACAAGGCTTGCTTACGCACCGCCGTCAGGGCCGCATCCAGGGAGATATCCGATCGGCTTACAACCAAAACCGTCTGCAGCTGCAGCAGAATCAGCACCCACATTATCAACGATACGAAAATGATCGGCAGAAGTAGCGGACCGCCGCGATAGAAGTAATCAAATATGTCGAAAAAAACCTGCATAGCTATCTGCTGCCGCTCTCACTATCCTGCAGGGCAATACTCAGACTCACCGATTTTTCCTCCATGTCACCGATGATAACATCGACCCGGCGGGCAAACCAGGTATGGAGCAGAATAATCGGAATCGCCACTGTCAAACCAAGCTTAGTCGTAACCAGGGCTTCGGATATCCCGCCCGACATCATCCGCGGGTCACCGGCCCCGTAAACCGTAATCACCTGAAAAGTATTAATCATGCCGGTTACCGTACCCAACAAGCCTAAAAGCGGAGCGATGGCCGCCAGCACCTGCAGCGTCGGCAAAAACTTCTCAAGCCGGGGAAGTTCCTTTAAGATCGCCTCTTCAAGGACACTTTCAAGCACGTCCCGCGTTGCTTTCCGGGCGGCAAGTCCGGCCGCAAGTACCCTGAAAACCGGCCCTTTTCGATTCTTAACCAACTCCAGACTCTGCCCGAAATCGCCAGCTTCAACCAATTTGACAATTTTTCCCATGACCCGGTCCGTATTACTCTTGACCCGGCTTAAAAAGAGAAAACGCTCAAGACTTAATAAGAGCGCCACGAGGCCCACCAGAAGAATCGGCCAGATGAGAATGCCGCCGGAACGCAAACGCTCCCAACTTGACGGGGTCAAAGCGAGCCGCCGGACGGCATCGCCGCCGGAGAAATCAAGATAGACCGCATTACTCTCTCCGGCAATAAACTTTTTCAGGCTTTTGCTCACCCGCCAACCCGCCTGCGACACCGCCAGCAGGGCGTCATTCTCCGACCCGTAGACAGCATAACCGCAACTCTTGTCGGCATCACTCTGGTAAATTGTTGAAAGCGCTCCGAGACGAATAATTTCTCCCCGAACAAGATGACCGTCGAGACCGATAAAGCTGTTCTGCGAACGTCTGACTTCTCCACCTTTTACAATCTCATCCAGATAGAGATCGGCAATTACCTTAATCTCCTGCATTCCCGGGTATGCATTCTTACTCAAGATTGCATGTACCGGCTGAACCCGGCCGGGCTTATCCCCGGAAACCGGTGAACTCTCCAACAGTGATGCCAGATCCCGGGCACTGGTGCGCACCACCCCGGCGAGTTCATTTAATTCATATAGTGCCTGATGACTTTTTTTCTCAAGTTCACGCTGCTCACCAGCCAGTTTTTCAAGAAAGGCTTCCCGGTTGGCAATCTTTGTTTTTATCTCTTTTACTTGCTTTGCAACTGCCGCCTTAGCCGCCAGAGCTTGAGCCCGGACTTTTTTAATTTCAGCCCGGGTCATTTGGTTTTCAGAACGGGCTGCTGTCTCTTCCCGAGCCACAGTCACAAGTGTCTCCTGCAGAAAAGATGATTTTTGCACCGTAGGTGTCATCTCCTCGGCAACAGCAAATGTCCCCGTAAAAATCAACAACAGGCATATCAGCAACAGGCATATTAAGACATAAAACCGAATTTTTCCTCTCATGGCTTACCTCCGGCAACCGGGAGCTGCACGAGATCGAAAGCCCGCTGTTTCAAAGCCATCCGCAACGCCTCTTTAACCGCTTCGGAGTAGATTCCCGGTAGCTTTCCCCAGGTGTTACTCTCCCGATTAAACAAGCCCGCCTGGGACCCATCCAGGGTTAAATAGTAGAGTCCCACCCGGCCCAGGCGCAGCACCCGCACGGCAGTTTCACCGTCACCACGATTTAAAACCTCTTCACTGACTTCAAACCCGCGGCCAAAACCGGCTTCAATTTTAAGAACCTCCATCACCCGATTCAATTTTTCCGGCAAATCGACATCATAACTGTTTAAGGCCGCCTCAAGATCTGCCAGCCGGCGCTCTCTCTCCACCGTTGCAAACGGAAGATCCTGCGCTTTAAGCTCTTTGACTTGCACCAATAATTCATCAAGATAAGGTTCCAAATGCAGACCAATTTCCGCCATTTCAGCCAGACCGTTATTAAGTTTTACAATCTCCTGCCGGCGCTGCTCGGCATAGCCCTTAAGCTTCAGGCTCCGGGCCGCAAGCAGTCTCAATTCAAGTTCCAACGCATGCATCTCATCAGCCAGTAGCCGTTCTTCAGACTGCCATTTCTGCCGTATCTCAGCCGTCTGTTTTTCCACGTTCACAGTTGCCGACACACCCTTTTCAAGCTGTTCCCGCAAAGGGGCAGCGGCAGCCGATTCAGGTATTGGCAAAGTATAGAACACCAATAAAATTAAACTCGCCCCAAAAAGTAGTTTTCGTTTCATAAAAAGGTACCTTGTAAATAGTAGAGTTGTCTGAATCGAGTTCAAACATAGATTTTTTATATGAAGATTTCTTCTATATGTGTTAACGTATAAAGTCAAC
>JAOZKP010000070.1:4210-7560 GCA_029935295.1 bacterium
ACTGAGGATCTGCAATGCATTACACATTAGCTGAAATTGCCGCAAAGATTGGCGGAGAAGTGATCGGAGATAAAAATTTTGTCATTACCGGCATCAACAGCCTGGAGGTTGCAAACAGTAGTGAGATCTCTTTTGCTGAAGAAAAATTCCTTAAGCAGGCTACCGCCAGCCGGGCCGGTGCTCTCCTGGTTCCGCGAAAAAGTGAAGGTCTCTGTCAAAATCTGATTATCTGTGCCCAGCCGTTTCAGGCCGCGGGACTGCTAATGGCAGAGATGGATGCTGCGGCCCAACAGGTTGTCCATACGATTTCTGAAGGTGCCGCCATCAGCAACAGTGTTTCTCTAGGAGAAAACCTTCATATAGGCCCCGGCGCAGTAATCTCGGAGAATACTGTTATCGGTGACAACTGCCGCATCTACGCCAATACTTATATTGGGAAAAATGTAATTATCGGTTCCGACTGCTGTATCTATCCCGGAGTAGTCATTCGCGAAGGGTGTAAAATCGGAGACCGGGTAATGATCCATCCCAATTCGGTTATTGGTTCAGACGGTTTTGGCTTTTTGCAGATAGCCGGCCACAATGTAAAAATCCCCCAGATTGGCCAGATTATTATCGAAGATGATGTTGAAATTGGTGCCCTTTGTACAATCAACCGGGCCGCCCTGGATAAAACAATTATCGGCCGCGGCACCAAAATCGATGACCATGTTCATCTGGGCCATGGGGTTCATATCGGCGAGGAGGTAATAATGTGTGCTCAAGTGGGACTCGCCGGCGGTGTCCGGATCGGCAGCCAGGTAATGCTCGGGCCCCGGGTTGGCTGCGTTGACCATATCACAATTGGTGACAGAGCCCGGCTTATGGGCGGAACCCAGGCCGCACAAAGCCTGACCGGTGGGAAGGACTATGGCGGCACCCCGGCAATCCCGGCGAGACAGTCACTCCGCCAGATGATGGCTGCAACCCACCTCCCCAAAGATCGCAGCCGCTTAGCAGTGTTAGAAAAAAGAGTTCAGGAACTGGAAAAAAAACTCGCTGAAAAAACCGATTAAAGATAGCTGCAAACCATGGCAGAATTCGCAGAACTTGGCTATTTCGGACTTTTTTTAGCTTCATTCCTCGCGGCAACCATTTTACCGCTGAGCTCAGAAGTCGTGTTAACTCTTTTATTGCTGGCGAATTTAAGTCCAACTACTTTAGTGATTGTCGCAACCGCCGGCAATGTTCTTGGAGCACTGCTAAACTACGTAATAGGTTTACGGGGCGGCACTCTGCTACTCAAAAAGGTTTTTAAAATCCCACCGGCAACCCTGAAAAGATCACAACAGACATTCAAAAAATATGGAATTATCAGCCTTCTATTTGCCTGGGTTCCGGTAATCGGAGATCCATTAACCATGATTGCCGGAACTCTGAAGATAAATATATCAGTATTTATCATACTGGTCACAGCCGGAAAATTTCTCCGCTATATCGTAATCACCTATGCCGTGCTTATATCTTAGCTCAATTCAACACGAACTATAGCCACAGGAA
Source organism: bacterium (assembly GCA_029935295.1). Classification (GTDB taxonomy): domain Bacteria; phylum Desulfobacterota; class Anaeroferrophillalia; order Anaeroferrophillales; family Tharpellaceae; genus Tharpella. Next base: position 5,750 of record JAOZKP010000070.1, read on the forward strand.
AATATTCTGACAAAAGACTACAAATTGTGCAATAATCCCAACCATAGAGCGTAACTAAAAGCTGAAAGGATTGTCGTTAAAGAGACAGAAGCAACAGCTAAATCAACATGGCCGCCCATTTCCCGGGCCATGACATAGGTCAAAGTCGCGGTCGGGGCCGCCAGCAGAATAATGGCCGGAATAAGATTTTGCTCATCAACCCCGGCTATACGAAAAAGTAGCAATGCAACTCCGGGCAGCAGGACAAGTTTTAGAAAGGCCACCACCGCTGCCTGCGGCAGCCACTGTCGTAAAAGTGCAAAAGAGATTGAAGCCCCAATCAGCAAAAGCCCCATCGGCAATGCCAGTCCACTTAAAATCAACAGAAACCGATCAAACACCTGCGGCATTGGCAGGCGACTCAGATTAAAAAAAATCCCTCCCACTGCTGCCATAATAACCGGGTTAAACAGCACTGATGCCAACAGATCTCGGACTCTGCGTGATTCTCTCCCAACACAACAGTAGTACTGCAACAGCACCACCCCGATAAGGTTCTGGAGAATCATCAAAAAACCAACCAGCATACTCACCCGGGCAAACCCGCCTTCATCGAGATAATAAAAAGCGACCGCCAGACCGATATAACCGAGATTACCATGAATTGCGGCCTGGGCAAAAGTTCCCGACAGAGAACCATCTTCATTTTTCCGACGATAATTGTAAACCAGAGTCAGGCCGACCACCAGAAGAACAGCAATCACCATCATAACTACAGACAGAAAATCAAATTCAGTCCGTAATGAGGCCTTTGTCAAGGCGCGAAAGACCAGAGCGGGAATTGCAAGGTAAAAAACCAGACGATTAGCTGCCGCAACAAACTCGGTCTTCATAAAACCCAGACGCCGAACGCCGGCACCCAGCAGAATCAGCATAAAGATCGGAATAATCGTTATTACAACTTTACCCATAGATGTATCAAATTATTCTTATTATTTATTGTAACCATTAAGCGGCGTCTTTAGTTCAAATACCAGAGAAAGGTTAGAAAAGCCCCTGATACAAAAAGGGCTGATACCAAATACTGTGATTTGCCATCAGCCCTTTTCTATTGTCATTACCAGACAAATCAAATTCAATCAATCAAATCAGTCGATTTTACTGAATTTACTCGCCGGAACCCCGCAGACACTGCACTTATCCGGACAGTCGCCACTGACCGTATTCCCGCAGACGTCGCAAACCCAGATATTTTCAGCCGGCAGATCACCGCCCTTTTCATAGGTGGCAAGGGCCTCTTCGTAGAGACCGAAATGAATCTCTTCAACAGTATTTGCCATTTCGAACATGCGCAGAGCTTTCTTGTTGCCATCAGCTTTTGCTGTGGCTATAAATTCGGGATACATAATTTTAAATTCATGGCTTTCGCCTTCTACCGCTGCTTTGAGGTTGGCACCTGTATCACCAACTCCGTCCAGAGCTTTTAAATGGCCATGCGCATGAATTGTTTCAGCAGCGGCCGCCGCCCGAAACAGTTTTGCGATCTGCGAAAAACCATCAGCATCAGCTTTAGTAGCAAAAGCTAAATATTTACGATTAGCCTGACTCTCACCGGCAAATGCCGCCTGTAAATTTTCAGTTGTAGTTCCCATAGTTTTCTCCTTATTCAATTCTGAATGTAAACCGGTTCACCACCTGCATTCCGGTGGTATCTTAAAAAATAATCCATAACTGCACATAACATACAAAAGATAACATTATTTGTCAAGATTAAAATATAGTTTCGGATTCGCTCCTGAAAATTATGACGCTAAAACAACAGCAGGCTCTCT
>JAOZKP010000070.1:7660-11278 GCA_029935295.1 bacterium
TTTTTTAGAAATAGGTCCAGATTGATTGATAATCTGCTGGGTCTTCGCCGATATTTTTGAGCCTTTCCAGGTAGTCGAGAATGGGGATATCGCGGGCGATATAGGGGGCCGGGGCGACTTTGACTATGCCGTCCTCCCAGGGGAAGAATTCATAGACCCGGGCACCATCGGGATCGAGACCGATCCAGTTTCTCTTCCGGGTTGAACGAAGATAGCCTTTGCCCTGTCCGGGGACATTAAAAACCGCCTCATCGGTGCGCTCAATTCCCGGAGAGAGCCGGGCTTCTTCGGCCTGTTCCTGGACTAAACGGGCAATCGGCACCCGATAGCTCAGGGTCTCTTCCTTACCTTTGGCGTTAAAGGTGTAATATGAATCGATTCCAATCTGGCGCAGACACCGCCGCAGTAAAGCGGCTTCAAATCGTCGAGAAACAAAAAAGGTATAGACCATCTGATTGTAAACACTAATCCCCTGGTTCCGTAAACGATTGACGGCTGTAACAACATCAGGGGTCAATTCATAGGGGTGTTCAATATGAGTGACCACCACTATTTCGCGCACCCCGGGTTGACGCAGCGAGCCTAAAAAGGCGGCCAGCCGGTCGGTAATCCGCATCGGCATCGTCACCAGCGTGCGTGTACCGATACGAATCCTCTCAACTGTCGGGATCTGAGCAACCTGACCGACGATCCGCTCAACCAGTTCATCACTCATTGCCAGAGGATCACCGCCGGTAATCAAAACTTCACGAATCGCCGGATGCGCTGCAATCCATTGAATTGCCGCAGCAATTTTTGCCGGCGATGCCAGGGCGTCGGCTGCCATAGCATCGTCAATTTCCCAATTACGCTGGCAATAAACGCAAATCTGCGGGCAGGTATTAAACGGTTTAAAGATACATATTGCAGCATAACGCCGGGTAATAAGATCAATCGGCGAAGTATCCTCTTCGCGCATAAAATCAAGCCCCGAAAAATCGCCGGTTTCAATCCGTGACTCAACCACCTGTTCAACATATTCCGGCGGCGGCAAAACCTGAGCCCGAACCGCCGCATCACGGCGCAGATCGAGTTCATCATCATCCATTAAAGAAAGATAGTAGGGCGTCACTCCGAACGGCAGTGTATTATCCCGAGCCCTGTCGACCGCATCTCTTTCTGCCGGGCTCATTGTCAAAACCTGACTTAAAGTCTCAACGTCCTGAACAATATGCTCAATCTGCCAACGCCAGTCCTGCCACTGATTATCATCAACAGCAAAATAATTCTGGATCCGCTTACGGCGCAGATCCCGGCGGGCAATAGTTTCCGGATCAAGTCCGAAACTGTAGCGATCCATAAAACCGTAGACCCGCTTAACCATAGCATCAAGCTGGTTTGAACGTAAAATTGCGGCCTCACGCCCTTCAAGTTCATTGTCACCATGGTCATCGGAAATTATAGCAGTATCTGTCAGCGCCCCCTGCACCCCTGCAAATAAGGTAATTATTTCAGCATAAAATGCCGGACTGAAAACAGCAGCAGATTCAATATCACAAACAATTTCAAGAAGAGCCCGGGCTACGCTGAAGCCGGATTTTTTTTCCGAAATTACCGAAAAAAGTGTTCGCAGAACTGTGACACAATGGCTCACTCGGCGCAATACATCAGGAGCATCACCGGAAAATTGATCCCAGGCATTACCCTCAAGTTCATCCAGCAAAGCAAAGAGATCGCGCCGCCACCTCTCAAGATTCGTGGAATCATCACTGCATAAATCAAACAGGGATGGCACCACCAGCTTTAAGTGGTCTCTAGAAAAAGATGCCTGCAATATGCCTCCAAGATCTACAAATAATATAATGGTGAATCAGCAAAAATAGAAGCTCAATAAAGCCCCAAATAACAAAAAAAGCGTGTCATAATATACTATTTCAGTGATATTGTCAAATTTTCGCCACATCCTAAAATCTACTGGAAATAAAAAAGCCCCCTTGGAAAAATTTCAAGGGGGCTTTTTCATGCTTAAATTAAAAACGGGGATCAAATTTCAGCAAATAAGATTTACTCCCATGTTCCAAACGCAATTCCCTGGGGGTTCAAGTTAAGTTTCTGGACCTGATCGACGCTGTCATCGGCCGGATTGATAATCGTCAGGACACCACCGCCGGAAAAAGTATTTGAGGCAACCCACAACATGCCCGAACCGTCAACACCCAGGGCTGCGATATTATCACCACCGGAAAAGGCCGCAATCGGATTTTCAGCGACTACTCCGGTAGTCGGGTTAAAACTATAAAGTGAGTTATCGCCCCAGCCGGCATAACTGACAAAATAACCCTTGGTCGCGGAGACAACCGTCAGACCGGAGATATTTCCGTAAGGATGTTCATTATCGTCACCGTCATCAACTAACATTGTTACAGCATAAGTTGCCGGATCAATCGAAACGATTCCACCGGAATAATCCGCCGGAGTACCGGCCCAGCTGCTGGCATAGCTGCCGACACCATTGATATAGATTTTACCATTCTTATAGACAATATCTTTGGGATTTTTAATCGGCAAAGGAATTCCTTTAAAATCACCGGCCGGGCTCTGGGTTTCGATCTCTTGATTCGTATCAGTATCAATCACAACCAGATACGGGGTCTGAGGTGCCCAGCTATCCTCTTTATCTAAACGCTGAACCAAAAGAAAAAGCTTACCGTCCACGACAACCCCCTGGGTCATCTCAGGCAGGCCATCAGCATCAGCATAACCACTCAAATCAACTTCGCCAATCTTAAAACCAGCTTCAGTCGTAGTTTCCGGATTTACAACCCACATTCGGGTAGATTCAAAACGCGGGATATAGGCTTTGGCAACAGAGGTCATTGTTGCCGGAGCAATAATCATACTCTGCGGATTACTGGTCGCACCCGCATCATCATCATTCATAGTTGAATACTGCCACATCGGCGTCGCCGGAGCCGAAGCCGCAAACTTGGTGACGCTGTCACCATTATAACGGGCGATCCGATAGAAAAAGGCGCCATCTGCTGCCATCTTAATATCAGAGATTGAAGGTAGCAGGTTTTCCTGCACCGCCCTTGGTTTTTCGACATCAATCAAAGCGTGGGCACCGCTACCAAAATCGGGAGCCGAGCAGGAAACTACAGCATATCCTGAACGGGTCGGAGTAAAATTATCCACCTGTTTACTCGGATCAACTGCGCTAAGGCCGGCATAGAAGATCCCACCACTATTAAAAGTGTCGTAGGTTGCAAAAGCGACAATCCCGGAACCGGTGGCATCGAGATGCAAACATCCGCCGTCTAATTCCGTCAGCCCCCAATCTGCCAGAAGGTCAGCCAGATTAATTACAGCACTGCCGTAAGCCTTGAGGTTAACCGTATGGGCAGAGGTCGGATTGGAACCATCCGCAGCCCGATAGGTAATTGCCACGGCTACGGCCTGATCTTTAGGGTTATCAACCAAAATCTGCATTCCCCACTCAGCATCCTGAGCGGCTTGCGGAATATCAAGTTTCTGCACGGTTGTCTGCGTCATCGGCAGATCATACATAACCCGCATCTGATTCGCAAAAAGAAATGCCAGGCCGGTTAACGGCTGATCCGAAAGCACTTGAAAAGAACC
>JAOZKP010000071.1 GCA_029935295.1 bacterium
GCGTTTCCCAGCAACATGTCAAGTTTGACCCCGGTTACGGAGGGGCGAAGCCTAAGTTCGCATCATCTCGGCTTGCTTTGATGTCATCTAACTAAATTATTTAATTTTAAGAAAAAATACAACTCAGTAAAGTTGAGATGATAATAAAATAGTATTTTACGGCACGCTGCTTGCTAAACCTCTTGCAGAATAATTTTTTCAAGGCATGAAAATGCACAACTTACTGCAGGAGGTGGATGATGAAAATTGGAAGAAGTTTATTGTGGCTAATCGTTGCGTTGCTGGTTGTCGGTTTTACGGGGCCGGTCGGGGCTACGGCCACTGGCAAACCGATTGTTCTGGGTTGTCCTCTGTCAACCGCATTTCTTTATGGTTGGGATGCTGAAAGAGGGATTAAACTGGCGGTCGAAGAGATTAATCAGGCCGGTGGTGTTACCATTGACGGCGCTAAACGTCCGTTTAAGGTCGAAGTTATCGATACGCGCTCGCTTGAGCCGGGAGTTCCGGTTAGTGAGGCCCTGCTCGGGGTTGAGAAACTGATTTTAGAGAAAAAAGCTGATTTTATCGTCGGCGGCCCGGTTCGTTCGGAAGCGGCGATGGCGGTTATGGACCTGCTCAATAAATATAAAAAGGTTTCGATTGTTACTACCGGAGTTTTGAGCCCCGGCTACCACAAGCGGATCGCGGCGAATTATGACAAATTCAAGTACTGCTTTCGCAACTCTTCCGAGATTATCACGATCGGCAAAGATATGATTAAAGTCTTTAATCAACTCCACAGTAAACATGGTTTAAAGAAAGCTTTTATCATGGTTCAGGATGTTGCCCACGCCCGTAAAGCCGGTGGTTTTATTGCCAAACTCTTGAAAGGGACCGGCAACTGGGAAGTTTTGGGACAGGAGATCTATCCCACCGGCGCCACCGATTTTTCTATGGGTCTTTTAAAAGCGAGGCGGATGAAAGCGGAAGTTCTTTTTATCTGGATGGATATGCCGGAATCGGCAATTTTGCTGAAACAGTGGAAGAATATGCGGATGAAATGTGTGCCGATGGGTTTTATGTCAGCGGCAGAACAGCCTGATTTCTGGGATGCGACCAAAGGCAATTGTGAGTATACGATCGTTGATGCCGTTAATGGCGGCAACGTCCCGTCAACCATGACACCGTGGACGATGAAATTTGTTGACAGCTACAAGAAGAAATGGGGTCTGGAGCCTGAAGGTTATGGAACTTCATCAAGTTATATGGCGGTATATCAGTTGAAAGAAGCAATTGAAGCGGCCGGCAGTCTTGACTCAGACGCGGTTATCAAAGCTCTTGAAGCGCAGGATCTGATGGGTGTTTACGGGCGCATGAAATTTGCCAAAAATCATCAGATAATCCCTTCAGACGATCCCGAAAAAGGTGCCACCGGCTGCATGTTTCAATGGCAGGATGGCAAACGGGTGCAATTCTTTCCCAAGGCCGGGGCGACCGGAAACATAATTTTGCCGCCGTGGATGAAATAATCAGGAGTTAAGATTATGGAATATAATGATTTTTTGACTTTGCTTAAGGAGCGCCGCAGCTGCCGCTCTTTCGCGTCCGCAGAAAAAGTTTCAGCGGAAGATATCGAAAAGATAATCCGGGCCGGACAGCTGGCCCCCAACCCGCTCAATTTGCAACCCTGGTCATTTGTCACAATTACTGCGGCAGAGACCAAAAAAGCATTGCGGCAGGCCGGAGAAAAGGCCAAGCAGATGGTTCTGGATGCGGGTGGCCCGGGCTGGGTCGGCGGTTTTAATATTGATTTTTTCGAGGAAGTACCTTTGATTCTTGCAATTGTGGTGGATCCTAAAAAGGGTGGCCTCGGAGATTTTTTTAATCAGCTGACCGGCAGTATTCAGGCCGGTTCCGCCTGTATTCAGAATATGATGCTGGCGGCGACAACCTTAGGCTTAAGTACGCTTTGGTTTACATTCTTCGATCCGGCTGATGTCCGCCCGATTATTGCGGTGCCGGACAATCTGGAAATTGTCGGTCTGTTGTTTGTCGGCAAAGCGGCAGGCGATGTGCCCACCAGTCGCCGTCGTGATCCGGTAGTTTATAGCGATAGTTTTGGAGTTTGATGTAGTTGAATCTCATAACTTTGTAACTGTTCAGCTTAAACCTTATTAACTGAAATTATGCAATTTGGGGCTTTGGCTTCGCCTCTCTTCGAGGGGGACAAAGCTGAATAAAGGCTGGGAAACGTCTTTATTCAGCAATGTCCCCACTTTGAGACAGTTTGTAGATAACGTTGAATAGTTACTTTTTTAGCTATCATAATGTTGAGGTTACGGGTGGAAATTTTACTTTACGGGCTGGTTAACAGTTTCAAATTGATCCTGATCGCTTTCGGTTTTACTCTGGTCTACGGCATCAGCCGGCTGCCGAACTTTGCCCATGGTGCAATTTTCGTTTTTACCGGTTTTGTCGCCTGGATTATGATGCATAAACTCAATCTGCCTTATTATCCAGCGGCCCTACTCTCTTTAGCCAGTGCGGCCCTGGTTGGCGTGCTCATTTACCAGTTTATCTTAAAGCGGATTCGCGGGATGAATATGAATGAGATAATTGCCACCTATGCTATCGGTGTTGCCCTGATTGAGACCTTTCGCTGGCTGGGTTTCAGAGGGACAACTTTTACACTGCCGGTATTTTTTGAAGGGGTTGCTTTTATCGGTGATGTGCCGATCGATTATCAGCGTTTGATGGTGATCGGGGTTGGGGTGGTGATGCTCGCCGCAGTTTGGATATTTACCAAATTTACCCGCACCGGTCTTGCCTTGCGTGGGATTGCTCAGGACGAACGGGCGGCGATGATGCTCGGTATCGATTCCGATTTGACGGCGACGCTGGCGATGGCTTTAGGTTCGGCGATGTCCGGTCTGGCGGCACTGGTAATCTTTCCGCTCGGCAGCATTGTTGTTGAGGCCGGCTATAATACGCTGATTTTTGCTCTGGCGGTTTGTATGGTCGGCGGCATCGGCAGCTGGGGTGGGACCGTTCTCGCGGCCTTTGTCCTCGGTTTTCTCCAAGTTATAACGGTTACTTACCTGGCGACCCATTTTCAGATGGTGGTGACATTGGCCGCTATTATCGCAACTTTAATCCTGAGACCGTCAGGTCTTTTCGGTAAACATAAAGAATTGGAAGAGAGAGTTTGATAAATGAAAAGCGGTCTGCGTAAAGAGAGGATTGATCGGGGCATCAAGGTTCGTTCAGACGGTATCTATGCTTTGTCGTCGTGGCGTGAAATTTCCTTCCTGATGGCGCCGCGCATGCTTCTGGTTTGCGGCCTTTTACTGGCCCCTTTAATTCTGCACTTTTTCCCTTACTGGCAGAAGGTGCTGCTGATTGTCTGCATCTATGCACTGCTGTCAATGGCATTCGATTTCCTCGCCAATTATGTCGGTCTGGTCTGTCTTGGGGGTTCATTTTTTGTCGGAGTGGGTGGCTACGGGGCGGCGCTTTTGAGCAAATCTCTACACTGTTCTCCATTTATTTCGATACCATTGGCGGCAGTCGGCGGGGCCTGTTTCTGCACGCTGGCCCTGCTACCGTGTCTCCCCCTGCGCGGGGTCTATTTTGCCATTGTTACGCTGATGTATCCGTTGTTTATGACTCGCATCATCGAAGCCTTCGAGCTTTTTGGTGGTACCAACGGGATGATGGATGTTGCCGGTTTCGCCAATCCTTGGCTGGAACAGTATTTTCTTATTATCGCCACTCTGGTTTTTCTTTTTGCTCTGCGCCGGTTGGCAGTCGAAGATGTCGGCCTGGTAATCAAAGGGATTAAAGACAACGATCAATCGGTGAAGGCATCCGGCATTAATATTACCTTTATCAAGGCCCAGGCAATTTTTTATGCCTCACTTTTAGGCTGTTTCGCCGGGGCGTATCTCGCGCATATCTATATGTGGGCCGGTCTCTCCATGTTTGCACTTGATTTTTCAATAATTCCGATTGCGGCAACTGTAGTCGGCGGTGGCGGGAGTCTGCTCGGGGCCGTGCTCGGGGCAATTCTGCTGGTGCCTCTGTCCGAAGCTTTGCGGGCTTTCGGGCCGCTGCGGATTGTTTCCTATTCATTGATTCTGACAGCAGTAATTGTCGTAAAAGGTGAGGGTCTGTTGAACTATCTCTCGCGTAAATATAATCAGTTTGAACGTTGGAAAGAGATCTGATGGCTATGTTGGAAGTAAAAAACCTAAGCAAAAAATTCGGTGGCGTTACGGCCCTTAATGATATCAATTTTTCTCTTACTGAGGGAGAAATTCTCGGGGTTATCGGGCCTAACGGTTCGGGAAAAACCACCCTGATTAACTGTATTACGGGATTTATCAAAGCGACCTCGGGCAAGGTGGTTTTCAATGGCCGTAACCTGTGCGGACTTAAGCCGCATAAGATTGTCAATCTCGGGGTTTGCCGGACATTTCAGATTATGCGTCCATACAGCAGTTTGCCCGCCTATAAAAACCTGATTATTCCGCTTTATGGCCCGCGGGCCCGGAAAACCGGGGGCTGGCGCGGCGGCGGCCGCCACGGCGACCGCAATATAATAGCTCTTGATCTGCTCGAAGAGGTTGGTTTCGAGCGTGAATCGAAGGTGCCGTATAAACTCGCCGGCACCTTGCCGACCGGTTATCTGAAGCGTCTGGAGTTGGCCCGCTGTCTGGCGCTCAATCCGGAACTTTTGATCTGTGATGAGGTTTTTTCCGGACTCAGCATGAGTGAAATTGCATCAATGGTGCCCTTGATTGAAAAACTCAATAAGTCGGGAGTTACCATTATTATGATTGAACATCGCTTAAAAGAGCTGTTCAAAGTGGCTAAACGGGTCATGGCGATAAGTTATGGTGATAAAATTATCGAAGGTACGCCCGCCGAAGTCATGGCAAATGAGAAGGTTAAAGAGGCTTATCTCGGAGCTTAGCCAGGCCGAATTTACAGTGTGCCAAAGAGGAGTGTTAGGGAATGCTGGTTGCTGAAGGTTTGATGGTTTTCTATGAAAATATGCTGGCGCTGAATAATATTTCCATCCGTTGCGGTGAAAATCAGATAGTCGGGATTTTCGGGGCCAACAGTGCCGGGAAATCGACGCTGATGTATACGTTGTCGGGGATTATCCTCGACCAGATGAAAAAAGAGAAGATGCGCGGCGGCGAGCAGATCACGGTAATGGGAAAGATATCGTTGCAGGGCCGGGATATCAGCCTGACTAAACCGCATCTGCGGGCGCGGATGGGGGTTATTTTATGTCCCGAAAGAAGACGCCTCTTTCCGGAAAGCAGTGTTCTTGAAAATCTTAAAATAGGGGCCTATCTCGCGACCAAAAAAGAGGCCCAGGAGACTTTGGATTATGTCTTGGAAATCTTTTCGCCCTTAAAGAAACTTTTGCGGCGGTCGGCAGGTTTTTTAAGCGGCGGTGAACAGCAGATGGCAGCCATTGGCCGGGCCTTGATGGCACAGCCGAAACTTTTACTTTTGGATGAACCGCTGCTCGGTTTGAGCCCGGCTTATCAGCAGGTGGTTATGGATTCGATCAAACTTATTCGCGAGACCAAAAAGATCTCTATCATTGTGACCGAACAGTATGCCCGGCCCGTAATTCCGGTGGTCGATTATGCGTACATCATGGAGAATGGCTCCGGGGTTATGTCGGGATCGGGCCCGGAACTGCTTGATAATCCAGATGTTAAAGCGGCCTATTTCGGAGTGTAGAAAAAAACTATGGATCAACTTAATACAACTTACACTTTTTCAGCTTTTGAAGATGTCAGCCGGAAATTTCCGCATCGTGATGCCCTGATCTATCTCGGTCGCCGCTTTTCCTATAGTTTTTTAAAACAGATGATCGACCAGTTTGCGACCGCACTGTACCGTCTCGGGGTCGGGCATCAGGATAAGGTGATGATCTATATGGGCAACTCGCCGCAATGGATTATTGCCAATTTCGCAATTCAGAAAATCGGGGCGGTGGTGGTGCCGGTTTCACCGATCTACACCTCGCATGAGCTCCTCTATATGGTGCAGGATGCCGAAGTTGAAACAGTTATCTGTATGGATACCAATTTCGGTTATGTCAAGGAGGTCGACCGGCAACATCCGCTGCAGCGGATAATTATCACCAACCTGACCGATATGCTTTACACCTGGCAGAAGGTTTTCGGGACTTTGATAGATCGAATTCCGAAAGGGAGTACGGTGCGGGGCGATAATATTTTCCGTTTTAACGAACTTTTGCGGAAAACTCCGCCGGAGCCGCCGGAAGTTGAAATTGATGCACAAAATGATCTTGCCTATATTATGTATACCGGCGGCACTACCGGTTTCCCGAAAGGGGTTCCCGGTAGTCATGCCAGTGAAGTATCTTATATAAATGATGTAATGGATGTTTTCCGGGATCACATAAGAGCGGGTGGTGATACCATGATTATGGTTAATCCGCTCTTCCATATTATGGCTAAAGGTTTTCTCCTGGCGGCGGGGCTTAACTTCGGCAATACGACAATTCTCATGCCGATACCTGAAGTTGATGCCGTACTCTCAGAAATAGAGCGGTTCAAAATTCGCTGGATGCTTGGGGTGCCGGCGCTCTATCGAATGATTCTTGAAAATGACCGCCTGTCCAACTATGATATCTCATCACTTGAGTACTGTTACTGCGGTGGTGACGTTTTGCCGGGCGAGATTTTCAAACGCTGGCATGAGCTGACCTCTTTTTTTCTCTATCAGGTTTATGGCTCAACCGAAGTCGGCCACTTGACCTACAGTCGCCTTGATCGGGAACCCGATCCGCGGACGGTGGGCACTGTTCTGCCCTCCCGGCGCTGTCTGGTAGTTGATCCGGAAACCTTGGAGGAGGTTGCTGTCGGGGAGACGGGCGAGCTTTTGGTGACTTCGATTTATACAAATAAGGAGTATTGGAATAAACCGGAAGAGACCGAGCTCTCCTATGTCCGGATCGGTGAAGATATCTTCTACCGTATGGGTGATTATGTTTGCCTTAACGAAAATAAAGAAATTCAGTTTGTTGAGCGTACTGCCGACACAATTAAATATAAAGCTTACCGGATTTCGGCTTCAGAGATAGAGGCTGTACTTCAGGATCATCCCACGGTTATGGGGGCCTGTGCCGTGGGGATTCCGGATGCCAGCTGCGGTGAGCGGATTAAGGTTATTGTGGTTTTGAAAGAGGACGCCAAAGGGGTCGACGGTCAGACTTTGACGGGCTGGTGTCGTAAGCGCCTGGCTCCCTATAAAATTCCGCACTATATCGAATTTCGGGATATGTTGCCGAAATCCAAAGTCGGTAAGCTGTTGCGCCGGGAGATTCGGGATGAAGAGAAGCGCAAATTATAAAGTCAGGCAGATTTGACTCTTTTGCAGCCGATCTCAGATTATGAGGTCGGCTTTTATATGTATAGTGGACAAATTGCCTTGTTTTTTGTTGGTAAAGGATATATTAGGGCCCGCATTTGATAGCGTACTGAAATCAGCCGAAATTTTATCGTAAAATATGATTTATAAGAATACTAAACAAGTTTTAACGGCTCTGCATCAGATCAGTTGTCTGACGATGACCGGAATGAGTCAGGAGGAGCTGGCCCGGACCATTTTGGAGACGGTCAGCGATGCTTTAAGCTACGACCGGGTGGCGCTCTACATCCTGCGTGAAGGAACGACCCTGCTTGAAGGGGTAATTAATGTCGGCTGTCAGGTTAGTGTCAAAGGTCTGAAATATGATCTCGAAAGAGACGATTGTGTTGAAACCCGGGTTGTTCGCTCCGGAGAGATAATTCAGATTAATGATGGCGCTGATGAAACTCTTTTTTCAGAGTTGGATAAACGCCGCAACGCGGCCTTGAAACGTAGTAACTGTGTCCTGGTGCCGGTTATTACGGATCAGGGCGTGGTCGGGACGATGCTGGCTGACCGTAGTTTTCGGCAGAAAGAGATCAGCGCTGAAGATATCGAGATTTTAGAGATTTTCTGCAATCAGATCGGAATCGGGGTGGCTAATCGTCGTTTAAATGCCCATAATCAGCAGCAGATTGATGATCTGTTCAGTTTGCAGCAGATATCGCGGCAGATGAGTGAGGTTAAGGATCTTGCAGTCTTGCAGCAGCTGATTGTTTCGCGCGGAGTTGAACTCGGCGGGGCTCAGGGCGGTTGGTTGTTGTTGAATAAAGGTCAGGGCACCAAACTGGTGCCGGTTTCTGCATTTTCGGTCTCAGTCGATGACTTCTGGACTTTCGATATAAGAAGACAGCTCAAAGAATCGATGCTTACCGGCCAGGTTCTGTTCCGTTCTGGAACCCGAATACTTACCGGCGGTGGTAGTCAGCAGGGCGGGACTTTAAGCTTGCCGCTGTTGGTTGGTAAACGTGACCAGGGTCTTTTAGTACTGCTCTATCGTGAACTTGAACCGCCGGTGAATCTGAATGTTGACCTGCTGAAAATTTTCGTGGCGCACGCGGATAAAGCGATGGAGAGTCTCATCTTTAACCGGACTCTGATTGAAGACCGGGACTTTCGTGAAAGTATTCTGCGGAGTTCACCGAATGCGATTATTACATTGAACAGTGCCCTGCAGATAACCTCCCATAACCGGATGAGTGAAAAAATATTTACTTCCCTGAATCCTGACTGGCAGGGCAGCATTTTTACCCTTTTGGACTCCTCGACGTTCCGCCGGGCGCTGACTTTGGTCGGCGGCCGCCAGCAATCTTCGGCCCAGCTTGAGATGTGTCAGAACTGTACCGATCCCACTGGTGACTGTACGCCTTTGAGCATGAATGAGAAGATTTTTTTTGTCAATGTGACGTCGCTGGGAGTGGCGCCGGATGGAGATCGCGGCCTGCTTGTTCTGGTTCAGGATCAAACTGAAAAATGTAAATCTGATCAGGAAGTCGAAAGGATGCAGCGCCTGGCGTCAATCGGTCAGTTAGCGGCCGGGATTGCGCATGAGATTAGAAATCCGTTGACCGGAATGAATATATCTCTGGATATTATCAGCAATGAGTTGACGGATCATCCAAATGCCGGTAAGCTGGTGGCTGGAGTTATTGAAGAGATTGACCGGCTGGAAAATATCGTCTCTTCGATGCTTGAATTCTCCCGGGCGGAGATGTTGGAGAAATCGTGGATTGATGTCCAGAATTTGCTCAGTCGTTGGTTTCCGATATTTCAGGAGCAAGCCCGGCGGATGGAGGTTGATGCCTCTTTACAGCTGGCTGACAGTGTTCTCCCTTCGGTTTACGGTGATCCGGAAAAACTCAAACAGGTGGTGATTAATCTCGGGTTGAATGCCTTGGATGCCGCCCGAGATCGAGTTGGCAAAGTCAAGATTGAGCTTGACCTCGGAAACGCCAGAGGGCCGGAATTAGAGGATGATGATTATTCTGAAACGGCTCACCCGGAACAGCCCTGGCTGTGGTTGAAGATAAGTGACAGCGGTCCGGGAATGCAAAGGGCAATAATTGAAAAGATTTACGATCCTTTTTTTACGACCAAAAACCGGGGTACCGGACTTGGCTTATCTATAGTTCATAGTATAATTAAAGAGCATGGCGGCCGTCTCGAGGTTGAAAGTGAGATCGGTACCGGCTCTACCTTTGCCGTCGGCCTGCCGGCGGGTGAAGCGCAACCGCGATATCAGAGTGTGGAAAATGTCCAATCGAATACTTATAATTGATGATGAAAAACTTATCCGTGAATCCCTGACCCACCTTTTGACCGGTGTCGGATATCGGGTTGAAGTTGCCGGTCGAGTTGATGACGCCAAGATCCAGATCGCAAAAGAGGTTTATGACCTGATTTTGATCGATTTAAGGCTTCCCGACGGCAGCGGTATTGATCTGATGCGGCATATCCACGATCAGATCAACTATGCCCCGCTTTGCATTATGATGACCGCCTATGGCTCGGTTGATACTGCGGTTGAAGCGATGAAATACGGTGCTTATGACTATATTAACAAGCCTTTTAAATCGAAAGAGATTCTTCTGATTGTTAAGCTTGCATTGGAGACCGGCAAGTTGAAACGTGAGGTTCGCGATATTGTCAAGGAGCAGTCGCAGACCCACGACATTATCTCTACCGACCCTTTGATGGAAAGGGTCATGACGATGGTACGCAAAGTTGCCAGCAATCGTGATGTTTCGGTCCTGATTCAGGGTGAGAGCGGCACAGGGAAGGAGCTGGTGGCGAAAGCGATTCACAACTTGAGTGAACGTTCAAGCATGCCATTTGTCAGCATTAACTGTGCTTCAATTCCCGGCAACCTGCTTGAGAGCGAACTTTTTGGTTACGAAAAGGGCGCTTTCACCGATGCTAAAGGCCGTAAACTTGGACTTCTGGAAAAAGGTGACGGCGGCACCGTTTTTCTTGACGAAATCGGTGATATGGAGGCCCCGCTTCAAGCCAAACTCCTGCGGGTATTAGAGGAGAGTAAATTTCGGCGTTTGGGAAGTGTCGATGATATTAAAATCGATACCCGCTTTGTCTCGGCCACAAACCAGTCACTCGAAAAACTTATTGAAGAAAACCGATTTCGTGAAGACCTCTACTATCGTCTAAAAGTGATAAATATTGTGGTTCCACCTCTGCGTGAGCGGCGTCAGGATATTGAACTGTTGTTGAAATTCTACTTTGATCACTTCAGTCGGAAATTCAAGAAAAATGTCAGCGAAATTTCTGCTGGGGCCCTGGAACTGTTGCAGAATTACCAGTGGCGGGGTAACGTGCGTGAGCTGAAAAATATGGTTGAGAGAATTATGATTTTAGAGGATTCCGAAGTCATTACCGAAGAGCATCTGCCGCTTGAGGTATTTTCCGCCAATCGTGACAAGAGCAAATTCGGCCTGGCTCTGCCCCGGGAATACGATTTTCGTCAAGGGGTTGATTTTAATGAACTCGTAAAATCATTTTCCAGCTACCTGATCGAAGAGGCAATGAAAGTTGCCGGTGGCAATAAGGCTAAAACCGCCCGCCTGTTGAATATGGATCGGGGAACTCTGCGCTACCAGATAAAAAAACTTGGTGTCAGTGGCTCCGATGACGATCTCGATGACGAGTAGAATAAAAACTGCTTGCCAGTTTACGCGGCTTATGTTAAAAGCCGCCTCTCTTTACCGCCGCAGTTTACCGGCAGAGAACACTATATAATCGGGACGTAGCGCAGCCTGGCAGCGCACCTGCCTTGGGAGCAGGGGGT
>JAOZKP010000309.1 GCA_029935295.1 bacterium
AATTTCTTGAAATGGCCATTTTTCCTGAAAAAATACCTCGATACTTTTTATGACGCCATCAAATTTATGCCGTTAAAACTCACTGAATACCGGTGATATTGCTTGCTTTTATAAGTCATATCTTTTAGTCTCTCAGATTATGAAAATCAAAACCAAAGATTCTCCCTTTTTCCCTTCTGGCCTATCTGCTAATGTATTTTCTATGCTCGATCAATGCCAGCGAAAGGTTGATAATATTTCCCCGGATCAGTTATTGACCGAAGCCAAAGAACATCTTGAAAAAGCTCATCAGGCCCATGCCCGTAACGGGGTTGCTAATGTTCAGGTAGCTGAAACAATTTATGATGTTTTCAAGACTATAGTTGACGATTGGGAGAATATCCAATTTTTGGCCAAACCCTGGTGTAAAGGGATGATCTCTTATTTCACTTTAAGAGATGATGATGAAGACGATTTCAGTTCTTTAATTGGATTTGATGATGACGTTGAAGTTGTCAACTCTTGCTTAACCTTTGCCGGGCGTGAGGATCTTTGCATTAAGCTGGGAGAGGTAAAAGAGTTACCACCTCCGGGAGCCGAGCCCACACCTCGCCAACTGATAAAGCCAAAATATTCATCCTCAAAAATTCCACTGGCACCAGGAATGCGGGTTTTGTGTCGTGATGCAGAATGGTTAGTAACCAGAGTCGATATTATTGATTCCTCAGCCATAGAAAAAGGAAAAGAGCTCACAAAACAGGCTGTCCATTGCATCGGAGTTGATGACTTAGTTCGCGGCCATGAAGCCATATTTCTAACCCAGCTGGATGAGATCATTCCGGTTGACCCCCGCAACACAAAACTCATCAAAGACAATTCAAACGGCTACAAACTCTCAAAGCTTTTTCTTGGAGCTCAATTAAGACAGATGCCGGCCTCGGGAATAAAACCGGAACTGGATGGCCTTGGCGTTTTTAAGCCCATGAAATTCCAGGTCGAGACTGTCAGTCGGGCTTTGAAACAACTGCGGCCTCGGCTTCTACTAGCTGATGCCGTGGGACTGGGAAAAACTATCCAAGTTGGCATGATTTTAACCGAACTTATGCGTCGGGGTCGTGCCAACCGGATTCTGGTGCTGGCCAAGAAATCAATGCTCACCCAGTTCCAGGCCGAGTTGTGGAACCGCTTCGCTATCCCTTTAGTCAGGCTCGACTCAGCCGGGATTGCCAAATTGCGGCTCAAAATTCCAGCCAACAAAAACCCTTTTGAGGTCTATCAGCGGGTAATAATCAGCATCGACACCCTGAAAAATGTTGCCCGCTACGAACATTTCCTCAAAGGCACCCACTGGGATGTGGTGGTTATTGATGAAGCCCATAACGTGGCCGGAGCCAGTGTCCCGGAACGAAACTTAAGCTATCGTTTAGCCCGCCAGCTTTCCCGGCGGGCCGACAGCGTTTTGCTGACTACGGCAACCCCGCATAATGGCAAACGAGAGACCTTTGGTCGACTTATATCCCTGCTCGACCCTTCCGTTATCCCTGATCCGAATTTTAAAGAATACAGCAAAGATGACATTAAAAGCTTCTTCCTGATGCGTTTCAAGGAAGATGTGCGTGAGGATGCCGGTGATTTGCTCACCGATCGGGAGGTTATCCCGATCGCCAAAACGACGGTCAATGCTTCGCCCGAAGAGGAAGCTGTCTATGCGATCCTTGGTGATCTGCGGCGCGAGGCAAAGCTGCTCAAACAAGAAGATGAAGGTTCGCGTAAAGGCTGGCATCATCATGCCATGGTTCAATACGTACTTTACAAACTTTTCCTGTCCAGTCCAGAAGCCTGCATTGAGACCGTCCGGAAACGTTTGCAACATCTTGATAAAAATGACCAGAGTAACAATAATCAAAAAAGCCCCGAAATAACCTATCTCAACCGCCTTGAAATCGCTCTTGGCAGGCTTGAGATATCACAATCCTCTCGTTACCAGCTCCTCAAGCAACAACTTCTTGAGATTGGCTGGACGGGTAAGAAAAACAGTCCACGCATTCTCATTTTTACTGAATCGCCCAGAACCCAGCGAGCTTTAGCCCCAGTTCTGGCCCATGATTTTAATTTTGAGTACAGCGAAAAGTACGAGGAACAGCCTACTCAGGTATTGGCGACGATCAATGGTTCAACCCCCGATCTTCACCTCATGAAAACGGTTGAGGCTTTTGCTACAGGATCGGCTGCCATACGTCTTATGCTGGCCACTGATGTCGCCTCGGAAGGTATCAACCTCCATCACGAATGCCACCATATCATTCACTATGACCTGCCCTGGTCGATCATTACTTTAATCCAGAGAAATGGCAGAATCGACCGACTTGGCCAAAAAGAGCCACCCGAACTTCGCTACCTCATGGTCAACACTGAGCAGGGCGTGATAAAGGGTGATGCAGCAATCTTCGCCAGGTTGGTTGATAAAGTCGAAGAGATAAACCGGTTGCGGCAATCGGGTGAATCCGTCCTCGAACTCTACGATCCCCAAGCCGAGGAGGAGTACATTGCCAGTCAAGGTATTTTGTCGGGTGATGTTGATGTTCTGGAAAAAGCCGCCGCCACAGCAGACTCTGAAACATCAGAAATGGAAGCGATATTATGCGAAGCCAATCAAGCTGGCCACGATGATTTTTTAGATTTCCTGACCGCCAACGAGTCGGAACAACCTTTACCTCAACTCGAAACCGACACCACACAACCAGAAATTGATTCTCAAAGAATACGCCTTTTTTCAAATAGAGAGTTTCTTTTGCAAGGCTATAAATTTCTCTCTGATCACAACCCCGATTACCACCAGATTCAAGAGATAGGGAACCTCGTAAAGATTACAGCTCCTGAAGATTTAAAAAGACGGCTTGGGGCACCTGACAGTAAAGGTGATGTTATCTTCGGAGCCACGGCTATCCCGATGGAATCATGGCCTGAAAACAGTGAATTCTGGCTGACCGACGATTCCGCCCGCGTCAATACCGCCATCGAGGCCGCCCGCAACACGTCCGGGTATTGGGCCAAAGAGCTTCTCTGCGGCGAGAATCACCCGATCATGCAATGGCTCACAGAACGTCTGGTAATGCAGGTCAAAAGGGGAGAAGCTCCATTTATCCTTTCAGAAAATTTTGCCCCTGGCGAACTCTGTTTCTGTTTCATCGGACAAGTAAGCTCAAAAGCCGGAACCCCATTAGTAGTCGATGCCCATGCCATATCCTTTCATAAGGGTGGCACCGTCAAACAAAAACCACTATTTGATGCCCTGAAAACCGCAAATTTCGAAAAACTCATCAATACCGGCGCTGAACCAAACCTCTCCGCCGCTCAAATGCTTATCCATTCAGCTGTAGAGCAGAGCCTCCACCACATGAGACAGCTTCTCGATAAACGAGAAAATGAACTTAACCCCATTCTTCTCGAAGAAGAGAGACGTTTGCGGGCCTGGCGCAAAAAACGCCAGGAATTATTGGGAAACCAGATAAAAGA
>JAOZKP010000072.1:0-1458 GCA_029935295.1 bacterium
GGTTACAAAACTGGACAATTTTTCATTTTCATATTTTATTTCCTTGTCATTAGCCGTGGGTGGATCAGGGTTTTAAGCGATAAATTCTGATTGGAGGAATGAGCTTGTTTGATCGAGTAATCATTGGAAATTTAAGGGCGTGGGCCCAGGGTCAAGAGCATAAACCTCTGGTTCTGCGCGGGGCCCGCCAGGTGGGGAAAACTTCGGCGGTCAATATCTTCGCCCAGGAATTTGATCACTATATTTACCTTAATCTCGAACTGGAGGAAGATGCGGTTCTTTTTGCCAATGATCTGGCGATTGAAGAGTTGATTCAAGCGATATTTTTTGCCAAAAATATTCACCGTAATGCCGGCAGAACTCTGCTTTTTATTGATGAGATCCAAAATTCACCGCAGGCCGTAGCGATGCTGCGATACTTTTTTGAGTCAGCTCCGGATCTTTATGTAATCGGGGCGGGCTCTCTTTTGGAGGTTATGATCGGTAAGCAGCAGATCAGTTTTCCGGTCGGTCGGGTACAATATCTTTTTATGTATCCTTTAACTTTTGCCGAGTTTCTGGCGGCATTGTCCGAAGATCAGGCTCTGGCTGCTTATAATACTGTGCCACTGCCCGCTTACGCCCAAGAGAAAATGTTGAAGCTTTTCCACCAGTATACTATGCTTGGAGGAATGCCGGAGGTTATTAAAATATTTGCCCGGTCGCGTGACCTGCTCGATCTTCGTCCGGTTTATCAGGGACTGCTCTCCTCTTATCTGGACGATGTCAGTAAATACGCAAGAAATTCGACGATGATAGAAGTTATCAGGCATGCAGTCGAATCCTCTCCCTATGAGGCCGGGAAAAGGATACGTTTTCAAGGATTTGGCAAATCAAACTACAAATCACGCGAAATGGGTGAGGCTCTTAAAACCCTGCAACGAGCGCAGCTTATTCACCTTTTATATCCGACTACAGCCTGTGAACTGCCTCTGATTCCGGATAAAAAGCGAGCCCCGAAACTTCTCTTTCTGGACACTGGCCTGATGAATTATTATGTCGGTTTGCAGAAATATTTTTACACAATCAAGGATTTGCACTCGACTTATGGCGGCTTGCTGGCGGAACATATAACCGGCCAAGAGCTCTTGGCGCTCGATATGGAGTCGCCGAACAGATTTAGTTTCTGGGTTAAAGAGAAAAGGCAGTCAAATGCCGAGGTGGATTTTCTCCTGCCCCATAATCAGCACGCAATTCCACTTGAGGTTAAAGCCGGAAAAACCGGCACTTTAAAGTCTCTGCATGAGTTTATCGATTTAGCCCGTCACCCCTATGCCGTCAGACTCTATGCTGGGCCGTTGCAGACGACCTCGACACAAACTCCGAAAGGAACGCCGTACACTCTCTTGAGCCTGCCCTATTTTCTGGTGGGTAAAATTTATGATTATATCGCCTGGATGAAATGGGAATAGAGATAGG
>JAOZKP010000072.1:1558-11171 GCA_029935295.1 bacterium
CTGGTGGGTAAAATTTATGATTATATCGCCTGGATGAAATGGGAATAGAGATAGGCAACAACCCCAATTGAGACAGTACGGGGTAAATATCCAGTGTGATGAAAAATGAACTTGACCTTGAGTCTAATACTGTGTCAAAAGTGAGGCGGTACCTACAGCCTGGCAGGGTCTTGGTGGTTGGGCTCTGACCGTTGATGACGTTACGGCTCTGGGAACCTCGGTGCTTAAAACCGAACGGGCCTTTAACCAAGCCGCGGGTTTTACCAATGCCCACGACCGGCTGCCGGAATTTTTCGTTACAGAGCCCGTACCACCGCATAATGCCGTCTGGGATTTCAGTGATGAAGAGATTGATGAGTTCTGGAATTTCTAGATACTACCTTGATTGAGGCCGATCTACCGAAGCACAGAAAACACGATAAAGATGAAACTATATCGTGTTTTCTGTGCTTTATTATTTTTGTAAATCATAAATTTATGGAAAATAAAAAATGAAAGAGAATTACCTTTCGGATAAAGAACTGGAAACTGAGGGAAAGACTATTAAAGTAATGGTTGAACTTTATTGTCGTGATCATCACGATTGTCAGTCTCCGCCGTGTGCTGAATGTTGTGAGTTGATTGAGTACGCAATTGCCAGAATCAAGCAATGTCCGCTGAAAGAGCAGAGAACAACCTGTGGTAAATGTGAAATTCACTGCTATAAGCCGGCTATGAAAAAGCAGATAAAAGAGGTGATGCGTTACGCCGGGCCGCGGATGTTGAAAGCGCATCCGTTGCTGACTGCCAAACACATTTTAAAAGGTATGAAGAAAAAGTAAAGGTTGCATGAGGGTGGTATGCAAGCTGTTCAATGTGCTTTAGAACTTGAGGATTTTTTGAATTAGTGTTATGCCGTAACGGTTAAAATTAACGGATACCGGCCAGGAGGAAAAGTTGGGGTTTAAGGAGCGGCGTAAGAGTCAGGAAATTGAATTAGGCGGCTTTAAAATCGGGGCTCAGGCACCGATTTCAGTGCAGTCAATGACCAATACTGATACCCGCGATGTCGCCGCAACTGTGGCTCAGGTTCAGCGTCTGGAAAAGGTTGGTTGTGAAATCGTTCGAGTTGCGGTGCCGGATGAGACTGCCGCTTTGTCTCTGGCCGCGATAAAAAGTAAAATATCGATTCCGCTAATTGCTGATATCCATTTCAGCCATCGTCTGGCTCTGATTGCGGTCGAGCAGGGGGTCGATGGTTTACGGTTAAATCCAGGGAATATCGGTTCGGCAGTGCGGGTGCGGGAAGTTGTTGCCGTCTGTAAAGAGCGGGCCATCCCGATTCGGATCGGAGTGAACGGCGGTTCTTTGGACAAAGAGCTGGTGGCAAAATATGGTTACACTCCAAAAGCTCTGGTCGAAAGTGCTTTAGAGCATGTCCGGTTATTAGAGGATGAGAATTTTACTTTAATAAAGATCTCCTTAAAATCGTCAGATGTACCGGCAACCCTGGAAGCTTACCGGCAGTTGGCGGCAAAGGTCGATTATCCGTTTCATATCGGGATTACCGAGGCTGGAACCAAACTCCGCGGCGCGATCAAATCAGCCGCCGGAATCTCTCTTTTATTAGCTGAAGGATTAGGCGATACCATGCGTGTATCCCTGACCGCACCCCCGGAAGATGAAATTTTTGTCGCTTTTGAAATTCTTAAAAGTTTAGGTTTGCGGCAGCGGGGAATTGAACTTATATCCTGCCCAACCTGTGGCCGGACTGAAGTTCAATTGATTGAACTGGCAGCAAATGTTGAAAAAGCCCTGGCCCATATTCAGGAACCTCTGAAGATTGCGGTAATGGGTTGTGTTGTCAACGGCCCCGGCGAGGCTAAACATGCTGATTTCGGCATCGCCGGCGGCAAGGGAGTGGGTCTGGTTTTTCGCAAAGGAGAAGTCCTTAAGAAACTTCCGGAGAGTGAACTGCTTAATGCCCTGGTTGCTGAGGTTGAGAACTATATTGCGACACTCACAAACTGATGGGTATCTCTAAAAATTAGAATTTTCACCTTGATACTTTTGGTTTATGAATCAGAATTATAGCAAGTTTTTACGCAACCTCGGCTGGTGGCGGCGCGGGTTGATCGAGGTTAAGCTTTGCTGGCGGCTTCTATGGGAGAGACGGGTTGCTTTTCATCTCAAACTGATTCCGGTATTGGCGATAGTCTATTTTTTTTCGCCTTACGATCTGCTGCCCGATTTTATAATTCCGGGAATTGGTCAGCTTGATGATTTTCTCGTTATTTTTCTTGCCTGTCGCCTTTTTTTACGTTTGGTTCCGGTTGAAATTGTGCGCGAGCACTACGAAGCGTTGTAATTGATAAATTTATGGATAATCTAATTGAGCCTGAGATCCGTCGGCTTTCGTCGGAGGTTTGTAATCAGATTGCGGCCGGTGAGGTTGTGGAAAGACCGGCATCGGTGGTCAAAGAGCTGGTTGAAAATGCTCTGGATGCCGGCGCCGATCAGATTAAAGTGGTCATAACTGAAGGCGGCAAAGATCTGATTGAGGTGACTGACAACGGTCATGGAATGAGTGCCGATCAGGCTCAGCTGGCGTTGGAACGGCATGCTACCAGTAAAATTGTTTCGGCTGCGGATCTTTTCGGGGTCAGCAGTTACGGGTTCCGGGGTGAGGCTTTGCCGAGTATTGCGTCGGTTTCCGATTTTTCCTTAACCACCCGTACCCGGAGTATGGATGCCGGGATTAAACTTACGGTTTCAGCTGCTGGTGAAATCTCGGCTGCCGCGGCGCCGGCACCGGTTGGTACCAAGGTGGTGGTTAAGGATCTCTTTTACCTGGTTCCGGCCCGGAAAAATTTCCTCAAAACCACTAACACCGAAAGAGGAGCAATATTAGATCGGCTGCAGCGGTTTGCGATGTCGCATCCGGAGTGTTCATTCCTGCTTGAACATAATGGCCGCCGACTACTTAATTTTACCCGCGGTGATCGTGAAGTTGACCGAATTGCCGCTGTTTTGAAACTGAAATCTGATGACCAGCTGCGGCCGCTGCCGGAAAGCGGTGGGGATGAGATTAAACTTAAAGGCTATGTTTCACTGCCGACAGTGCAAATGTCCAGCGGTCGTCATATCTATTTTTTTGTTAACCGTCGGGCGGTGCGGGACAAAGCTCTGCTTGCCGCTCTGTTGAAAGCTTACGAAGGCACGTTGCCGCGCGGCCGTTATCCGGCAGCAGTACTTTTCCTTAAGGTTGCGGACGGTGCCGTTGATGTCAATGTGCATCCGGCCAAAGAGGAGGTTCGTTTTGCCGACGGCGGACGTCTGTTCGGTTTGATTCGTCAGGTCGTCGCTGAAGCATTGAGCGGTTATCCTGTAAATGGAAAAGCCGATGATTTTTTTAGCCGATTTGGTGGTGCCCAGTTTGAAAAAGATGATGCTCCGTTGTATAGTCCGGCTGAATCTTCTCCGGTTGTATCTTCTTTGGCGGCAGGTTCGATTGCGGAAAGCCGGTTGCGGGAAGAAGGAGTTTTACCGTCTGCTTTTTATGATAGACCAGCCGATATTGAATCAGAAAATTACGCAGGGACCAATCTTCGGAGTGATTCTGGACTGATTCGTGACGACCTGCAGGCGGCCGGGGCCAGATGGCGGTCGGCTCCAGCGAAAAACAGAAGCGAATTAAATTCATTCACTACAGCTGAGACTTTGCCGGGAATGGATATTGAAGCACCCGGTTTTTTTGCATCGATGACTCTAATCGGAGTTCTCTGGAATTCCTATATTATTTTACAAGCAGATGATGAGTGTTACATGCTTGACCAGCACGCCGCTCATGAGCGGGTTCTTTTTGAAACCTTGAAAAAGAATCGTTCCGGGGCCGGGCCGGCGCAGCGTCTGCTGCTGCCGGTTCAAGTTGAGTGCTCTGCTGCGGAAGAGAGCCTGGCTGAAGTCAATTGCGACCGGCTTAAACATCTGGGTTTTGAATTCTCATCACTGGGACCGGGAACTCTGCTGTTGCAGACAACCCCATTGCTGGTTGACGGTCTGGAGTTGGAGAAGGTGTTCCTTGAAACCCTGGCGGATCTGGAATCTGGAGGCCGTGGGGAAAAACTGGCAAGTATTGATGCTTTGCTGGCGCCTTTAGCCTGCCGCATGGCGGTTAAGGCGAACCGTTTTTTAACTTCTGAAGAGATTTACTCACTGCTTAAAAAACTTGACCGGACGCCGATGGCACATACCTGTCCACATGGTCGGCCGCTCTATTTTAAGATAAGTAAAAGTGAAATTGAGAAACATGTTCAACGTTGATTTGCCTTTCTCTGCTTCTCCGCGTCTTTGCGAGAATAAGTTTTTGGTGTCGTGCAGAGGCGCAGGGATGCAGAGAAAAATCTTTGCTACTTGCAGGTTTTTAAGCTGTTTTCTGTTTTTATTGCTGTTGTTTTCCTGCAGTAAACCCCAACTCATGGAATTGCCGAAGAGTGGGGCCGTGGTTGCCGGCCGGCAGGCTTGGTCGCGTCTGGTTGAAGTTGAGAATTTAAAAGCTGATGCAATTCTCTCCTGGCGGGCGACCGGCGGAGAGCATGGGAAATACCGGGTACGTCTTTTTTTAGCGGTCCCGGATCGGTTGAAAATTCAGTGGCTGACCCCATGGGGCTCAGTTGCGGGCCAATTGATTATTGCGGAAAAAAAATTCTGGCTCTCTAATGCCCGTGAGAAAAAGACCTGGTTCGGTTGGGTCGAAGATATTGACAGATTGTTGCAAGAGCCCGGCTTCAGGAATAATGGCGCTGAATTTCAAACGGTTGCGATTCAGTTTTTTAGATACTGGTCTTTGCTGTTCAGCTCACCGGCAGCGGATGACAGGAACTTTTCCAGTGATGTTGTCGTAGAGTATTTCGCATACGGTATAGGCGATGAGCTGAGTTTTGCCAAGAATGTAATTTCGGCAGACGGATCTAATATGAATTTTCGGCTTTTTGAACTTAAAGAGCTGAGTGATAAAGAGCTGATGCCGCAAGCGGTTGAAATTTTAAGTAAGAGTGGTCAGATAGGCATTAAATTACGTAACTATTCGCTGCAGCCCGGTTTTGCGGCGAAGACCTTTATTTATAGTTTGGAAAATTTCAATATACATGAAATGTTATAGCATAGTGAGCAGGAGAAATTATGTCTGAGAATGAAAATAGTTTTGATGTTGTGATTGTCGGCGGTGGTCCGGCAGGACTGACGGCTGGGCTTTACGCTGCCCGGGCACGAATGAAATGTGTTTTACTGGAAAAAATGATGATGGGTGGTCAGATAGCAACGACCGAGATGGTCGATAATTATCCCGGTTTTCCTGAAGGTATTGCCGGAGCGCAGATTGGGCCTCTATTTGAAACTCAGGCGAAACGTTTTGGTCTTGAAGTACGGCAGTTTAAAGAAGGGCTTAAAGTTGAACGTCTGGATGATGGGTTTAATGTAAGCTGCGGCAGTGACGATGTTCTGTTCTGCAAAACTTTGATTATAGCTACCGGCAGCGGCTGGACTCCGCTGGGGATACCGGGCGAAGAACGTCTGCGCGGGGCCGGGGTTTCATATTGTGCAACCTGTGATGGTGCTTTCTTTCGTGATCAGGAACTTGCGGTAATCGGCGGGGGAAATTCGGCAGTTGAAGAGGCAATGTTCTTGACTAAATTTGCTTCGAAAGTTTACATAATTCATCGTCGGGATCAGCTGCGGGCGGAAAAGATTGTTCAGGAAAGAGCTTTAGCCAACCCGAAAATTGAGTTTGTCTGGTCGCATATTCCCCTTGAGATTGTTGGTAAAGATGGTGTGGAAGGAGTTAAAGTTAAAGACTTAAAGAGTGACAAAGAGCGGCTGTTGCCGGTTGCCGGAGCCTTTATCTATGTCGGCATGAAAGCTGAGAGTGGTATTGTTAAGGATTTTCTGGAAGTTGATGCTCGGGGCTACATTATTGCCGGTGAAGATACCGTTACTTCCTGTCCCGGAATTTTTGCCGCTGGAGATGTGCGGGTTAAACCGTTGCGTCAAGTTGCGACTGCGATTGCCGATGGGGCTACGGCGGCAATTATGGCCGAGAAATACATAGAAACCAAATAATACCGATTCTGGCATTTGATTAATATGGATTATACGCTGTTGCGTAAAAAAATGGTCGATGAACAGATTGTCGGCCGCGGTCTCAATGATCCGCGTATTATAGAGGTGATGCGGAAGGTGCCGCGCCATCGTTTTGTGGCGTCAGGCCTGGCGCATCAGGCTTATGGCGATTCGGCCTTGCCGATCGGCGAGGCCCAGACGATCAGCCAGCCCTATATTGTCGCTTTTATGCTTTCCGCTTTAGGACTTAACGGCAGTGAGAAGGTTCTCGAAATCGGTATGGGGTCGGGTTATTTGACGGCTTTGCTCTCGGGTCTGGTTGAAAAAGTTTATGCAATTGAACGGTTGCGTTCTTTAGCTATTCCGGCGCGGCAGCTGCTGGATGATCTTGGGTGCTCTAATGTTCTAGTTAAAATCTTTGACGGCAGTTACGGCTGGCCTGATGCTGCGCCTTTCGCTGCAGTTGCAGTCTCCGCCGTAGCTTTCGAAAAACCGCCACAGCCTTTTCTTGAACAACTGATGATCGGCGGGCGTATGGTTATCCCTCTAGTTACAGATAAAGGGCAATATCTCTACCGGATTACCCGGCACGGCGAAAATGAATTTCAAAGTGAACGTCTTTTAGCGTGTAGTTTTGTAAAACTTGTGGGGCGGCATGGCGTCAGACGATAAACATCATTTTTCCGGTGGCGCTTTAGGGTCGTACCTGGATGAT
The DNA here is from genome assembly GCA_029935295.1 of bacterium. GTDB lineage: Bacteria > Desulfobacterota > Anaeroferrophillalia > Anaeroferrophillales > Tharpellaceae > Tharpella. The sequence goes on from JAOZKP010000072.1 coordinate 8,370, forward strand.
ATCCGGGCAATCCCGCTGCTGGAAGAGCAGGACGAAATTGAACTTGCGCAAAAGATTCAGCAGGGTGACGAAAAGGCGCGACAGCAGATGATTGAGGCCAACTTAAGACTGGTTGTGCATCTGGTGAAGAGCTATCAGAATCGGGGTCTGCCAACTGAGGATCTGATTGAGGAAGGTAATCTCGGTCTGATTCGTGCGGTTGAACGCTTTGATCCCAGTTTTAACTGCCGTTTTTCAACCTATGCCGCCTGGTGGATTCGGCAATATATGAATCGTGCCCTGATCAGTCAGAGTAAAACTATTCGCCTGCCGGTACATGTAGTCGATGAGTTTAACACTTATGTTAAGGGCCGGCAGAAATTTATTCGTGAATTCAGCCGCGAGCCGACGTTCGAAGAGGTTGCTGAATATATAGATTATAAATTTACCTCGTTTACTCCGTCTCTGACCCGGCTCAATAATATTGTCAGCTTGACCTCCGGCAGTAGTAACAGCAGTGATCGTGAAGGTGGTGACAGCGGCCTGGGAACCATGTCATTGGATCAGCTGCCGGATGAGGGCGGGATCAATGCCCTGGATATTCTGGATCAGGATCTGCGTTTGAAGATTATTCTCTGCTGGCTGGAAGAACTACGGCCCAAAGAGCAGCTTGTAATCAGTAAAAGATTTGGCCTTTATGATGAAGAGGGGCAGACCCTGGAAGAGATCGGCAAAGAGCTGAATTTGACCAGAGAACGGATCCGGCAGCTGGAAAAATCAGCTCTGCATCGGTTGAAGAAGATTGTTGACGGATATAACTATTCACTGAATGACCTGCTGTAAACAAATCTATTGCAAAGTGGTCAACGGATTGTAATATGGAAAATATTCTGAAAAATATCGAGAGTCCTGATGATTTAAGAGCGGTACCGGTTGCTGATCTGCCGCAGTTAGCGGCGGAGATTAGAAAATTGATTATTGAAACTGTTTCTAAAACTGGCGGTCATCTGGCTTCCTCTTTAGGAGTGGTTGAATTGACGATTGCCTTACATTATGTTTTTGCGACACCGCGTGATCTTCTTGTCTGGGATGTCGGACATCAGGCCTACGCTCACAAAATTCTCACAGGTAGAATGGAACATTTTTCCTCTCTGCGCCAGGCCGGCGGCCTGAGCGGTTTTCCCAAACGCAGTGAAAGTGAGTATGATGCATTTGGTGTCGGGCACAGTTCAACATCTATTTCTGCGGCTTTAGGCATGGCGCTGGCGGCTGAGCAGATGCACCGGCGCCTGCGCAGTGTAGCGATTATCGGCGATGCTTCAATGAGCGCCGGCATTGCTTTTGAAGCCTTGAATCATGCCGGGGCCCTGGATCGGGATTTGATCGTTGTTTTAAATGATAACGAGATGTCGATCTCACCTAATGTCGGGGCGATGTCAGCTTATCTTAACCGGATATTAACCGGTTCTACTGTTAACCGCCTGCGCCATGATGTGAAATCAGTTCTCACCAATATCCCTAAAGTGGGTGAGAGTTTTTTTAAGATGGTAAAACGGGCTGAGGAGTCATTCAAAGGTTTTGTGATTCCGGTCGGAACGATTTTTGAAGATCTTGGTTTTCAGTATGTCGGACCGCTGCCGGGGCATGACCTGGAGGCTCTAATTGAGACCTTCGAAAATGTCAGCCATCTTGATGGCCCGGTATTGGTCCATGTTGTCACTAAAAAAGGCAAAGGCTATGTTCCGGCCGAGGTTGATCCGACTAGATTTCACGGTGTCGGGAAATTTGATATTGCCAGCGGCCGAAAAATAACCTCCGAAAAACCGGCGCCGCCGAGCTATACTTCAGTTTTCGGTAAGACCCTGGTGAAACTTGCGGCAATGGATGAGCGGGTGGTCGGGATTACGGCGGCGATGCCGGCTGGAACCGGAATTGAAATTCTTGCGGAAAAATTCCCTGACCGGGTTTATGACGTCGGCATTGCCGAACAGCATGGGGTAACGTTGGCTGCGGGCATGGCCAGTCAGGGTCTGCACCCGTTTGTTGCGATCTATTCAACTTTTATGCAGCGGGCCTTTGATCAGGTAATTCATGACGTTGCCCTGCAGAACCTCTCTTTAACTCTCTGTCTTGATCGGGCCGGAGTTGTTGGTGAAGACGGCCCGACTCATCACGGAACTTTCGATATCTCCTATCTCAGGATGATCCCGAATATGATTATTATGGCTCCTAAAGATGAAAATGAGCTCCAGCAGATGCTATTTTCATCTCTGCAATATTCAGCTCCATCGGCAATTCGCTATCCCCGGGGAAATGGTTTAGGGGTTGAGATGGAGAGTGAGTTTCAGGAGATTAAACCGGGCAGCTGGGAGATTTTGCGAACTGGTGGTGATGCAGTGCTGCTGGCGGTAGGATCCTGTGTGGTCTCGGCCATGGCTGCAGCGGAAGATCTGGCTTTAAATGAAAAAATCGAGTGTCAAGTGCTGAACTGTCGTTTTGTTAAGCCCTTTGATGAAGAGCTCCTGGAAACTACACTTAAAAACTTTAAGCAGGTCTTTACCTTTGAAGAGAATGTCAGTTGTGGCGGTTTTGGTTCCGGAGTTTTAGAGTTTATGGCAGCCCGGAAAATATGGACAACCCGGGTAACAGTCACCGGCCTGCCCGATAATTTCATTCAGCATGCAGCTCCCAAACAGTTACATGCTGATCTGAAGCTCGATGCTGCAGGCATTAAGGAGACAGTATTGCAAGGGTTAAGAAGCTCTTAAAATGTTTTAGCCCAGCAATTTTTTGACGGAATCACTCAGCTCTTCTGCATGTTTT